>NZ_JBEYZX010000047.1:0-50092 GCF_040646255.1 Streptomyces sp. NPDC046203
GACCGGACCCAGGCCACGGTCACGCTCTTCCCGAGCAACGGCCCGCAGATCGAGATCGCACTCGACGAGCACGCCCCCCAGGCCCGCGAGCCGCTCCGCCGTGTCCGCCGTCACCGGTTCGCCGTGGCCGCAGCACAGCACCGACGGACGCAGCGCGGCGAGCCGGCGCATCGAGGCGAGGGCGTCGGCGCGGTCCGTGTGGAACACCCCGAACATCACGTCCGGCACCGACGCCACCGTGTCACCCGCGAACAGTACGCCGTGGAGCGGCAGATGGACCGCGATCGAGCCGGGCGTGTGGCCCGGGGTGTGCACGATCACCGCGCCGTCGCCGAAGTCCAGTACGTCGCCGTCGGCGAGCTCACGGTCCACCCGGGTCGGCGGCGCGACGGGAGTCGTCGTGAGCCCGTGCTCGTACAGCGGGATCTCCCAGTCCAGCAAGTCAGGCTCGGGAACCGGGAGTTCGCCCCGGATCACCGGGGCGTCCAGGGCATGCGCCAGGATCTCGGCGCCGAAGCGGTCCGCCAACTCCCCGGCGGCGCCCACGTGATCGCGGTGGCAGTGGGTGAGAACGATCCGCCGCAGCCGGTACGGATCGAGGCCGGCGCCGCGCAGCGCCGCCTCGACCGAGGCCGCCGAACCGGCCCAACCCGCGTCGATCAGGGTCGAATCCTCCCCGTCACGCCACAGATACGCCTGGCCGACGGGGAAACGGAGCAGATGCAGTCGGGGGCCGAGCGCCACAAGGTCCATACCCGCGACCGTACTCGGCTCCCGTCCGCCCCGAACGGCCCTACGCTCTTGGCGAGTTCCGCCCAGAGCGTGAAGCCGGCCGCCCGGCCGCCCGGCCGGGCTCCCCGCCCGTGTCCGTCCGCGCTCAGGCCTGCTTCGAGCGCGCGTAGTTCACCAGGAAGTGCGCCTCCGCCACCGACAGACGCTCCAGCTCCTGCGGGGACACCGACTCGTTCACCGCGTGGATCTGCGCCTCCGGCTCGCTCAGGCCGATCAGCAGGATCTCCGCCTCCGGGTACAGCGCCGCCAGCGTGTTGCACAGCGGGATCGAGCCGCCCATGCCGGCCGCCTGCATCTCCTCGTCCGGGTACGCGACCCGCATGGCCTCGGCCATCGAGGTGTACGCCGGGCTGGAGACATCCGCCTGGAACGCCTGGCCCTGGCCGACCTGCTCGACCGAGACCCGCGCGTTCCACGGCGTGTGCTTCTCGATGTGCGCGAACAGCAGCTCCGTCGCCTTCGCCGCGTCCTGGCCGGGCGGCACCCGCAGGCTGATCTGGGCCCGCGCGGTCGACGGGATCGACGGCGTCGCGCCCGCCACCGGGTGCGCGTCGATGCCGATGACCGTCACGGCCGGACGCGCCCAGATCCGGTCGGCGACCGTACCGCTGCCCGTCAGCTCCACCCCGTCCAGCACCTTCGCGTCCTTGCGGAAGTCGGCCTCCGGGTACTGCAGGCCGTCCCACTCCGCGTCCGCCGCCAGCCCGTCGACGACGGTCGAACCGTCCTCGGCGCGCAGCGAGTCCAGCACCCGGATCAGCGCCGCCAGCGCGTCCGGAGCGGCACCGCCGAACTGGCCCGAGTGCAGATTGCCCTGGAGCGTGTCGATCGTGACCCGCACCATCGTCATGCCGCGCAGGGTCGCCGTCACCGTCGGCAGGCCCACCCGGAAGTTGCCCGCGTCGCCGATGACGATCGCGTCCGCCGTCAGCAGCTCGGGGTGCGCCTCCGCGTACCGCTCCAGGCCGCCCGTGCCCTGCTCCTCCGAGCCCTCCACGATCACCTTGACGGTGACCGGCACCCCGCCGTTGGCCTTCAGGGCGCGCAGCGCCAGCAGGTGCATGATGAAGCCGCCCTTGCAGTCGGCGGTCCCGCGTCCGTACCAGCGGCCGTCCTCGCGCTCGGTCAGCTGGAACGGCGGGGTCAGCCACTCCGACTCGGTCAGCATCGGCTGCACGTCGTAGTGCGCGTACAGCAGGACGGTCGGGGCACCGGCCGGGCCGGGCAGCACGCCGTACACCGACTGCGTGCCGTCCGGGGTGTCGAGCAGCGCCACGTCCTCGAAGCCCTCGGCGCGCAGCGCGTCCGCCACCCAGTTGGCGGCACCCTCGCACTCGCTGCGCGGGGCGACGGCCTCGTCCGCCACCGACTGGAACGCCACCAGCTCGGTCAGCTCCGCCTTGGCGGCGGGCATCAGCGATGCGACGGTCTCGGCGATCGGATTGGCGGTCATGGGCACGCTCCTGGTGGGTGCGACGTTGTGGGTGGTGAGGCCGGGTGTGTCGGTGGACCCGGCGAACGCAGGAACGATCCTACGGTCGAATCCCGGCGCGGGGCGGGGCGGCCCGGTTTCCCTACCGAGCCGTAGGATGCGTCCACAGCAGAAAACACCGGTCTGATCAGGAGCAGAAGCACATCGTGAGCAGCGAGAACGCAGACGCCGGAGCGGCAGCGGCCGGAGCGGCCGGAGCGGGGAAGGGCCCTGACGGCGGAGCGCCGGTGTGGGACGTGGTAGTGGTCGGCGCGGGACCCGCCGGAGCGTCGGCGGCCTACGCGGCGGCCGTCGCCGGCCGCAAGGTCCTGCTCCTGGAGAAGGCCGAACTGCCCCGCTACAAGACCTGCGGCGGCGGCATCATCGGCCCCTCGCGCGACGCGCTGCCGCCCGGCTTCGAGCTGCCGCTGAGCGACCGCGTGCACGCCGTCACCTTCCAGCTGGACGGCCGCTTCCCGCGCACCCGGCGCTCCCGCCGCATGCTCTTCGGCCTGGTCAACCGGCCCGAGTTCGACGCCCGACTGGTCGAACACGCCCAGAAGGCGGGCGCCGAGCTGCGCACCGGGGTCACCGTCAACCGGGTCGAGCAGCACGGCCCGGCGGTCCCCGACCGCCGTACCGTCGCCGTGGTCCTCGGCGACGGCGAGACCGTCCTCGCCCGCGCCGTCGTCGGCGCCGACGGCAGCGCCGGCCGGATAGGCGCCCACGTCGGCGTCAAGCTCGGCCAGGTCGACCTCGGCCTGGAGGCCGAGATCCCGGTGCCGGCGTCCGTGGCGGAGGACTGGAAGGGCCGCGTCCTCATCGACTGGGGGCCGCTGCCGGGCAGTTACGGATGGGTCTTCCCCAAGGGCGACACGCTGACCGTCGGTGTCATCTCGGCGCGCGGCGAGGGCGCCGCCACCAAGCGGTACCTGGAGGACTTCATCGGCCGGCTCGGGCTCGCCGGCTTCGAACCGGCCCTCTCCTCCGGTCACCTGACCCGCTGCCGCACGGACGACTCGCCGCTCTCCCGCGGCCGGGTGCTGGTGTGCGGTGACGCGGCCGGTCTGCTGGAGCCGTGGACCCGCGAGGGCATCTCGTTCGCCCTGCGCTCCGGGCGGCTCGCGGGCGAGTGGGCCGTCCGGATAGCCGAGTCGGGCGACGCGGTGGACGCGCGCCGGCAGGCACTGAACTACGCCTTCGCCATCAAGGCCGGACTCGGCGTGGAGATGGCGGTCGGGCGGCGGATGCTCGCCGTGTTCGAGCGCCGTCCGGGGATGCTGCACGCGGCGATCACCACGCTGCGGCCGGCGTGGCGGGCGTTCGCGGACATCACGCGCGGTACGGCCACACTGGCCGGGCTGGTACGCGGCGGCGGCATGGCGCACCGCGTGATGGAACTCCTCGACCGCCGCATCGACACCTCGGTGGGCGTGGGCCCGGCGGGGCGGGGCGTCACGCCGCGCGGCGGCGAAGGCGGCAGCGACGATGGCGACCGCGACGGCGCCTCGGCGGCGGGGACCGAGGCAGCGCCGGAGGTGCCGGGAGCGTCGGACGTCTCGGACTCGGCGGCGGCCACGGACGCGCCCCGGACGGGGAAGCCCGCGACGGCCCCGGGCGGGGAAGACGAGTCGCCGGAGCCCGGCGTTTCCTGAAACCGGTCCCGAGCGGTCGTACGGCCGGGGAACCCGGGGACCGGCGGGTGAAGCAAGCCGGTGAGTGAGTGTGCGTGAGGGCGGTGCGGACGGGGTCCGTACCGCCCTCACCCGTCCCGGGCGCCGGTGAGCCGGAACACGGAGTGACCGGGGCGAGGCCGCGCGCAGCTTCCACCCCTACCTTCCCGCCCTTTCCCTCCCCACCGCGGCCCGCCCCGTACTCCCCGGGAAGTACGGGTGACCACACCGCCCGGCGGACGCCGCCGCGCACCGGGCGCGTCTAGCGTGGCCGCATGGACGAACAGTCGACCCGCGCCCCGGGCCCGGGCTGTGGAGGACCCCCGTTCGGGCGCGGACCGTGGCGACGGGACCATGGCGGATGGGCCGCGTGGGAACCGGGCGACGGGCTGCCCTGGCGGTCGACGTTCGCCCTCGCCGTCTTCGTCGTCGTCGGTACGGGCTTCGCCGCCCACGGACAGCCCGACCGGGTCGCCCTCGACACGCTCGGCCGCGGCCTGCTCCTGCTCGGCGCCGCGATCCTGCTGCCGCGCCACCGCCACCCCGTACCGGTCGTGTTCGGAGCCTCGGCGGCGACCCTGGCATATCTCGCGGCGGGCTATCCCTACGGTCCGGTCTTCGCGATCGTCGTCGTCGCCTGCTTCGCCGCCGTCGTACACGGCCACCGGTACGCCGCGTGGTGGGCGCTCGGACTGCTGTGGGCCGGACATCTGCTGATCGGCCACTGGCTCTACCGCTATCTGCCGCCCCCGGGCGACGGCCCGGCCCCGTGGGGCATCGAACTCCCCGTGGTCGCCTTCGCCGCCGCCGTGCTCGCCGCCGCCGAACTCGTCCGGATCCGCCGCGAACAGGCGGTGCGCGACCACGCCGAACGAGCCGCCGCCGAGGGCCGCCGGGCCGACGAGGAACGGCTGCGGATCGCCCGCGAACTCCACGACGTCCTGGCCCACTCCCTCTCCGTCATCCATGTGCAGGCCGGGGTCGGCCTCGCGCTGCTCGACGCGGACCCCGGCCAGGCCCGCACCGCCCTCACCACCATCAAAACGGCCAGCAAGGAGGCACTGGGCGAGGTACGGCAGGTGCTGGACACCCTCCGCGCTCCCGGCACCGCGCCGCGCACGCCCGCGCCGGGCCTCGACCGGCTCCCCGAACTCGTCGACCAGGCCGGGGCCGCCGGGCTCGCCGTACGGATCGAGCGGGCGGGACGGGAGCGGCGGCTCCCGCCCGGAACCGAGCTGGCCGCGTTCCGGATCGTCCAGGAGGCGCTGACCAATGTGGTGCGGCACTCCGGTTCCCGTGGCGCCGTCGTCGCGCTCGACTACCGCCCCGGCGCGCTCGGCCTGCGGATCGACGACGACGGCCCGGCCACCGGCGCCGCCGCGGGCGGCAGCGGCAACGGTCTGGCCGGCATGCGGGAGCGGGCCGCCGCCCTCGGCGGCACCCTCGACGCGGGCACCCGGCCCGACGGCGGCTTCCGGGTGTCCGCGGTCCTTCCCGTACGGTCGGCGGACCGGCCCGAGCGGTCGGTAGAGCGGCCCGAGGGTCCGGCGGACCGGTCCGTACGGGATCCGGCCGATGCTCCGCCGGTACGCGGTGAGGTGCCGCGCCCCGACGTTCCGCCCGTACCCGGTGACGCGCCGCGTCCCGACGTTCCGCCCGTACCCAGTGACGCGCCGCGTCCCGACGTTCCGCCCGTACCCAGTGACGCGCCGCACCCCCGCGCCCGCCGCCCCGACGGCCCCGCGCGGTCACCCGAACCTCCCGAGGAGTCCCTGTGATCCGCGTCCTGCTCGCCGACGACCAGTCGCTCGTCCGGGCGGGCTTTCGCGCCCTGCTCGACGCCCAGCCGGACATCGAGGTGGCGGGGGAGGCCGCCGATGGCGAGGAGGCCGTGGCAAGGGTGCGCGAACTGCGCCCGGACGTCGTCCTGATGGACATCCGTATGCCGCACCGGGACGGTCTCGCCGCCACCCGTCTGATCACCGGGGACCCCGGACTCGGCGCGGTGCGGGTGGTGGTCCTGACCACCTTCGAGATCGACGAGTACGTCTTCGAGGCCCTGCGCAACGGTGCTTCCGGCTTCCTCGCCAAGGACACCGAGCCCGATGAACTGCTGCGCGCGGTAAGGACGGTGGTCGCGGGCGACGCGCTTCTCTCGCCCGGCGTGACCCGTCGGCTCATCGAGGAGTTCGCCGCCCGCTCCCGGCCGTCGGCCGAGGCGGACACGGCGTCGCTGGACCGGCTGACCGGACGGGAACGCGAGGTGATGGCCCTCGTCGGACTCGGCCTGTCCAACGAGGAGATCGCCCGCCGCCTCGTCGTCAGCCCGCTCACCGCCAAGACCCATGTGAGCCGCACCATGGTGAAGCTCGGCGCCCGGGACCGGGCCCAACTCGTCGTCCTGGCCTACGAGTCGGGCCTGGTGCGTCCGGGCTGGCTCGGCTGACGCCCGGCGGCCGGCACGCGCTCCACCGGCCCCGCATCGGCAACAGGTCCGTCAGAGTGCCGACTTGTCCTGCCACAGGCGGGCCAGCGACGCGTCGCCGGAGACGGTCACGGCCTCCTGCGGAAGCCGGTTCCACAGCATCAGGTAGAGCCGGTCGGCGGGCCCGCTCATCTCGCAGTCGGCCGGCCCGTCGGCGGACGCCTCGATACGCGGGGCCTGCTCCGACAGTCGTACGGTCCACACACCGCCGGTGTCCGTGGCGCGGACCCGCAGGGTGCGCGGCTGATCCACGCGCACCCGGCTGCGGTCCTGGGAGTGGAAGACGGACAGCAGCTCGTCGATGCCGTCGGCGCCGAGTTCCGGGGTCACCAGGTCCGGCGCGTGCAGCGGACCCAGCGCCGACGCGGCGTCGGCCCGGTGCACGATCGTCTCGTGTGCCTGCCGCCGCGCCCAGAACGTGAGCGGCGACGGTGCGGGCGCGAACGTCCAGCACTCCAGGTCCGCCGGCGCCTTGCGCAGGACGTCCACGAGGTGGGCGTGGCCCTCCCGGACGTACGCGACGAGATCGTCGCCGTCGAGCTCCGTGTCGTCGTCGGGCCGGTGGGGCGAGGTGAGCCCCCCGGCCACCGTGGCGGCCGCCCAGCGGTGGACCTTCGTCATATGGCGCAGCAGGTCACGGACCCGCCAGTCGGCACAGGTGGTGACCTCCGCGTCGGGCCCGGCCGCCGCGGCGGCCTCGACGAGCGCCGTGCCCGCCGCGTCGAGCGCGTCGATGTGGGTGTCGATGCTCAGGGTGCTCATGGTGTCCATGCACCGGAGTATGGCCGGGTGCGGGCCCGGTGTCGCCGGGTTTGACGCCCGCGCGCGGGCGGCCGGGCGGCCGGGATACCGGGCATCGGCGAGCCGGCAGGGCCACCGCACACGGAAGGAACGATCTTCACCGGGCGGGCGTCGACCGCATTCCGCAGGAATGCCGCGAGCTCTGCGGGGACACCCTCGCCAGTCTGATCATCGGCATGCGCGGCCGCATCGTTCCAGACGCCCCGCACCCCCGTCCGGCCGGCTCGACCAAAGACATAGGGGTCCTGCCTTTCCCGCCCCGCCGCCGGGCCGCGCCTTGGGGTCGAAGCGGGGCCAGGGCCGTGGGCGGGGTCGTCGGGGCGGACAAGCGTGGGAGACTCGCCAGCATGAACGGCAAGGCGACGACGACCCGCACACGGCTGGACAGGGGGCGCGGCGCGCTCGGACCCGCGCTGGAGCTGGTGCACACGGGGCGGGCGCCCACGCGTGCCGTGCTGACCGCCGAGCTGGGCGTCACCCGGGCCACCGCCGGAGCCGTCGCCGCCGAACTGGAGGCGCTCGGCCTCATCCGCGTCGACTCCAAGCCGGGGGCCGCCGCCGGTTCCCAGGGCCGCCCCTCCCACCGGCTCTCGGTCGCCGAGGACGGGCCGGTGGCGCTCGCCGCCCAGGTCCACGCCGACGGTTTCCGGGCCGCGCTGGTCTCGCTCGGCGGCACCATCGTCGCCACCGCCCCCGGCTGTGTCACCGTCTCCGCCGACCCCGCCCAGGTCCTCGGCGCCGTGGTCGACGCCGGTGCCGCGCTGCTGCGCGCCTCCGGGCGCCGCTGCGTCGGCGCGGCGCTCGCCGCGCCCTCGGCGGTGGCCGAGCCCGAGGGGACCGCGCTCAACCCGCTCCATCTCGCCTGGCCGGCCGGCGCGCCGGTGGGCGAGATCTTCGCCGAGCGGGTACGGGCCGCCGGCATCGACGGCCCCGCCTTCACCGGCAACGACGTCAACCTCGCCGCCCTCGCCGAACACCGGCACGGCGCCGGCCGGGGCGCCCGGGACCTGCTCTGCGTGGCCACCGGCCACCGCGGGGTCGGCGGCGCGCTCGTCCTCGACGGCCGTCTGCACACGGGGAGTTCGGGGCTGGCCCTCGAAGTCGGTCATCTCACCGTCAACCCGGAAGGCCGGCCCTGTCACTGCGGCGCGCGCGGCTGCCTCGACGTGGAGGCCGATCCGCTCGCCTTCCTCACCGCCGCAGGCCGGGCCCCCGGCCCCGAGGTCTCGCTCCTCCAGCAGTCCCGCGACCTGCTGCGCGACCACCCGGACGACACCCAAGTGCGGGCCGCCGCCGAGGAGTTGATCGACCGGCTCGGTCTCGGCCTGGCCGGCCTCGTGAACATCCTCAACCCCGACCGGATCATTCTCGGCGGCCTCCACGGCGAACTCCTCGCCGCCGCCCCCGACCGGCTGCGCGCCGTCGTCGCCGACCGGAGCCTGTGGGGCCGCAGCGGCGGCGTTCCGATCCTGCCCTGCACGCTCGACCACAACAGCCTGGTCGGCGCCGCCGAACTCGCCTGGCAGCCGGTCCTCGACGACCCCCTAAATGCGTTGGGCGGGCCGGTGCGCGGCGACTAGGGTCCGGCCCCATGAGCGACCTGACCAAGACCACCACCCGGACCTCCGACACCGGAAACGACGCTTCCGGCACTGGAAACGACGCCTCCGACACCGCACCGCCGCGCCTCGGCGCCGGACTCACCTTCCACGGCCCGCTCTCCGAGGCCCGCGCCGCCCGGCTCGTCGACCGCCTTGCCGCGCCCGGACCCGGCACCGTTCTCGATATCGGCTGCGGCTGGGGCGAGTTGATGCTGCGTCTGCTCGCCGAGACGCCCGGCGCCAAGGGCACCGGCATCGACATCAACGCCGACGATCTCGCCCACGGCCGCCGCCTGGCCACGGAACGAGGGCTCGCCGAACGCGTCGAGTTCGCCGAGGAATCCGGGCACGGCACCACCCGACCGCCCGCCGACACCGTCCTGTGTGTCGGCTCCAGCCACGCCCTGCTCGACCCCGACCAGCCCCACGACCCGGCCGCCGCCCTGCGCGAACTGCGCCGCCTGGTACGCCCCGGTGGACGTGTGCTGCTCGGCGAGGGCTTCTGGGAGCGCGTTCCGACCGACGTCGAACTCGCCCGTATGTGGCCCGGAGCCCAGGCCGGCGACCACCTGCCCCTCGACGGTCTGGTGGCCCTCGCGATCGAGGCGGGCTTCCGCCCGGCCTGGGTCGAGACGGTGACGAGGGAGGAGTGGGAGGAGTTCGAGTCCGGCTACCGCCACGCCACCGAGGTCTGGCTCGCGGCCCACCCCGACCACCCGCTCGCCGCCGGAACCCGTGAGCGCGTCGACCGCCAGCGCTCGGCCTGGCTCGGCTACCGGGGCATCCTCGGCATCGCCTACCTGACCCTGGTCCCGGTCGGCTGAGCGACCCCGGCCCGGGGCCCGCACCTCGATGTGAAGACCGCCTCCGGACCGCTTCCGCCTCCGCCCCCGGGCCTGGGCCGTACCCGCGCGGCCGCCGAATACGATCGCCTGGCGGCGGGATCCGTTCTACGGTGGCGGCGTGACGACCCAGATGATCATCCTCAACGGCGGTTCCAGCTCCGGCAAGTCCGGCATCGTCCGATGCCTTCAGGCCGTACTCCCCGACCCCTGGCTGACGTTCGGCGTCGACTCCTTCGTCGACGCGCTGCCCGCCGCGCTGCGGAACGGGGAGGGCGAGGGCGGGATCACGTTCGCGGCCGACGGCGGCATCGAGGTGGGCCCCGAGTTCCGGGCCCTGGAGGCCGCCTGGACGGCCGGGATCGTGGCCATGGCCCGGGTCGGTGCCCGCATCGTCGTCGACGACGTGTTCCTCGGCGGCGCGGCCTCCCAGGAACGCTGGCGGGCTGCCCTCGGCGGCGTCGACGTGCTCTGGGTCGGGGTCCGGTGCGACGGCGAGGTCGCGGCGGGCCGGGAGATCGCCCGCGGGGACCGGGTCGCCGGCATGGCCGAGGGCCAGGCGGAGCTCGTCCACCGGGGAGTCGCCTACGACGTCGAGGTGGACAGCACCCACGCCGAGTCCCTGGAGTGCGCCCGGGCCATCGCCGCCCACGTCCGCTGACCTCCTCTGTCCGCTCGTCACCCCTTCCACCGGCCGGCGGCGAGGTTGGCGCCGGGTGTCGACTGGTCCCGGCTGTGGCAACTGGCGGCCGACATGAACATGGAGACCGTCACCGAGACGGACAAGGGGAAATGGATCATGTTGCAGGCCCATCGGGCCTTCATCTGTGGTGCTCTTCTCGCCCGTTGGGACGAAGCGGGCTGGAAGCTGGAGCCAGGCCTCCTGGGGGCGTCCAGGGCGCCAGCCGACGTCATGCCGAAGGGGCAGTCTCGTCACGAGACTGCCCCTTCGGGCTAACCGCGCTTCAGGAACGCAAGGACCGCTACTCCGATGCCTGCCGTAGTTCCGGTCGAAGCCCCGCCGGCCGCCAACGCGGCGAACGGTGAGACGTGCATAAGCACGGCGGCGGTGACCGCGAGTGCGCCGATGAGAGCGGATGCGAGACCCACGATGACCAGGTCACGTGCCGGGTGAGTACACCCTTCCGACTGCATCTGCGTGGTCATGGAATTGTCCTCCAGCTGTGAACTGCGGGCCCACCGGATCGCGAGACGGCGCGGTGCTGAGGCCGTCGATCCGATGAGGCGCACAACCGGGCTACGGCGCCCGGGGACAACCGGTTGGTCGTCGAGGTGTGCGCAATGGATTGACCACAGTTCCTCCATGTCGGCAGAGGACGATCCGAACAAGTCTAACAGAGTCAACCACCTTGCTGCGATAGGTGGTTCAGAGGTCGCGCCGACGGCCTGTCATGAGCGACCGCATACTGATGTCGACCTCCGAGGAGAGCGGCCCGTAGGGGTCGGCGTGGGGCGCGGCGTAAGGTGCGCGGTCGGCCGCGCACCTCGGCTTCCGCGCTCCCGCCCCCGGCTCAGTGGGCCAGTGCCGACCGGACCGCCACCGCGTCCAGCGGCTCGACCGCCACGAGGAACGGGACGGTGTCCAGGGCCTGGTCGGCGGTGAACGGCCCGTCGGTGGTGGCGCCGTGGACGGAGTGTGCGTGCGGCGCGAGGGCGACCGGGGAGGGCGGGGCCTGGAGCGTGAACCAGACGACCTTGCCCGCGTCGTACGGCCGGGCGCCCCAACTCTCGCTCAGCGCCTCGATGATGGCGAGGCCACGCCCGGAGGTCGCGAACTCGGCCTCGCGGGCCGTGAGTTCACCCGGTCCCGGCAGGCGCGGATCATTGTCGCGTACGGAGATGGTGAGATGGTCGAGCAGGAGCGCGACCTCGACGGTGCAGCGTTTGTCCGGCAGCGCGTGCCGGTGGACGTTCGTCAGCAGCTCGGTGACACCGAGCGACGCATGGTCGATCAAGGCGTCGAGCTGCCAGTGGCGCAGATGCGCGGAAACGATTCTGCGGACCTGACCGATCCGCGACGGCAGGGCCTGGAGCTCCACCGTGCAATACCTGCTGGGCTCGCTGATCACGGCTGCGACTCCCCGAAGTAGGTCCGATAGACGGAGATTCGGAAGACGGCGATTCGGATCTGTCATGCGATGGGGAGCAGGGCGGTGGGCGCCGGCACGCGGCGTCCCCGCCGTGACATCCTCGGTGAGGTGGTTCCAGCGTGAACCAGTGGTGACACCGCCGCAACTCGCGGCGACACGCCCCTGGTCGGGAATCGCACGAGTGGGGAACGGCGGCGCTCCGGGGCCGCAAGGGAACCCCGGTCCGGCGGTGCCCGCCGGCGGCCCGGGCTCCTGTCACGGCCGGGGCCGTGACACCGCCTTCCGCAGCACGTCGAGCAGCCGCCCCGAACCCGACCCGGAGATCTTGTACCGCGTCCCGTTGACCGTGGCCACCGCCTCGTCCGGCTTCGCGAACCAGGGCCGGCCGGCCCGCACCGTGCCGAGCGGGGCGCTGTCGATCTCGCTGCCGTAGCTCGTCAGCAGCGCCAGCCTGCCGTCCTCGATGCGGACCTCTCCCGCACGGGTCAGCGACCGGGGCCAGCGGTCGATCCGAACCCCCGTGGCCGTGAACTCGGGCTCCGACATGGTGCTCCCGCCCCCTTAGTGCGAAATGCCTGCCTCCAGTGTGCCGAACCACCGCGCCCGGCACCAGCGGCCCGACGCGGGCGGCTGGTGCCGCCGGGCGCTCCTCGGGGCCCGCTCGCGGGGGCCGGAGCTGGTGATCCACCCGTGTCCCCGGGCCGCTCTTCCAGGCCCCGCCCCCGCTCTCACCAGCCTCTTTCCCGGCTGTCCCGCCCCTCCTCCGCGGCTCTTCCCCCGCCCTCTCCCAGGTCTTCCCAAGGCTCTCCTATGGAGCCTCAAAGGGAACGTTTGCCCAGGTGGGAGCGGTATTGTCGGAGACCTTGGGCAACCCTGTGGGCTCGACGAGAAGAGGTACTCATGATCACCACCGACCGTCCCCTGGCCACCCTCGATGTCGACCGCAGTGACCCCGACTACCGCTCCTGGCTCAAGGAAGCCGTACGCAAGGTGCACGCCGACGCCAACCGCTCGGCCGACACCCATCTGCTGCGCTTCCCGCTGCCCGATGCCTGGGGCATCGATCTCTATCTCAAGGACGAGTCGACCCACCCCACCGGCAGCCTCAAGCACCGGCTCGCCCGCTCGCTCTTCCTCTACGGCCTGTGCAACGGCTGGATCAGACCCGGCGCGCCCGTCATCGAGGCGTCCAGCGGCTCGACCGCCGTCTCCGAGGCGTACTTCGCCAAGCTGATCGGCGTGCCGTTCATCGCCGTCATGCCGCGCACCACCAGTCCCGAGAAGTGCCGGCTGATCGAGTTCCACGGCGGCCAGTGCCACTTCGTCGACGACGCGCGGGCCATCTACGACGAGGCGGTGGCGCTCGCCGAGCGCACCGGCGGCCACTACATGGACCAGTTCACCTACGCCGAGCGGGCCACCGACTGGCGCGGGAACAACAACATCGCCGAGTCGATGTACGAGCAGTTGAAGCTGGAGCGCTACCCGGAGCCCGCCTGGATCGTGGCCACGGCCGGCACCGGCGGCACCTCGGCGACGATCGCCCGCTATGTGCACTACATGGAGCTCGACACCCGCGTCTGTGTCGCCGACCCCGAGAACTCCTGTTTCTTCGACGGCTGGGTGCACGACGACCCCGACGCCACCGCCGACTGCGGATCCCGGATCGAGGGCATCGGCCGGCCCCGGATGGAGCCGAGCTTCGTCCCCGGCGCCATCGACCGCATGATGAAGGTGCCCGACGCGGCGAGCGTGGCCGCCGTCCGCGCCCTGGAGAGCGTCATCGGCCGCAAGGCGGGCGGCTCGACCGGCACCGGTCTGTGGAGCGCGCTGAAGATCGTCGGCGAGATGGTCGCCGAGCAGCGCACCGGCAGCGTCGTCACCCTGATCTGCGACCCGGGCGACCGGTACCTCGACAAGTACTACTCGGACGAGTGGCTGGCCGCTCAGGGCCTTGACATCGCTCCGTACACCGCCGCTATCGACCGGTTCCTGCGGACGGGGGTCTGGCCGGAGTGAGCCGCCGGTCGAGCCGGCGCATCGCGTCGCGGAACGACCAGGTGAAGCCCGGCCGGGCCAGCCGCAGAAGCAAGGTGTAGGGGAGCCTGCCGTTGGTGGCCATGGTCCAGCGGACCCTGGTGCCGCCGGACGAGGTGGGGGCGAGGGCCCACTCCTCCATCAGCGCCCCGATGCCCGGGGCGTTGATGGAGTCGATCCGATAGACGTAGCGGCTGTCCGGCACGGCCGCCATGATCGTCTCCTCCACCCGGCCGCCGCCGCTCAGCCGGATACTCCGGCCCGCGCCGTCCCGGGTGGGCGTCGAGGAGCGCACCGCCCGGAACCAGGCGGACCAACTGCCGACCTCCACCGCGAGGGAGCGGTACACGGCCGCCGGCGGTGCGGCCAACTCGGCGGTGAAGACCTGGCGGACGGGCGCGGACGTGACGAAGTCGAGCTCCACCGGGCTCAGTCGACGCTCCATGGACCGGACCTCCGGGGGTGTCGCGGTACGGGCTACGGGGAGCGCACACCCTAGTGGACGGCCGGTCGCTTGCCCAGCAGTCCGTCGAGCGCCCGGCCGAAGACCACCCGTCCCACCACGGCGAGTACGGGATCGAGGGCGGCCGGCACACCGCGCAGCCGCAGTTCCTCGCGCCACACCACACGACTACCCGACGCCGTCCCGGTCACCTCGAAGACGGCCCGGCCCCGGACCGCGCGGCCGAGCTTTCGAAGTCCGCACACCCCGGTCCGGCCGTCCGGGCCGGGCGGATCGAACCGTACGACCTCCATCGGGTCGTCGAAGCCGAACCGGCCCAGCCGGGTACGGGCCGTGAACCGCGTCCCGACCCGGCTCGGGCCCGGCGTCAGCACCGTCGTCCCGGTGAACGGGATCAGGGCGCCGTGCGCCGGCCAGTCGACGAGCCGGCGCCACACCTCGGCGGGCGGCAGGGCCACCGCCCGCTCGATCCGGAAGCGGCTCATGCCCGCGCCGCCCCGCCGCCCGCGCCCGCCACCCCGCCCGGCTCGCCCGCCGGATCGGGAAGCAGCGGGGAGACCCGATCGGAGACCCGATCGGAGACCCGATCGGAAACCTGACCGGAAACCTGATCGGAAGCCTGACCGGCGACCCGATCGGCGACCCGGCCGGAGCCTCCCGCGAAGGCCCCGGGGTCCCCTCCGGAACCCTGTCCGGGGTGTGCTCCCGAACCCTGATCGCCGCCGTCCGCCTCCTCGCCCGCGACGACCAGCCCCGGCAGATGCTCCGCCATCTCGGCGCGCACCTCGGCCGACACCCCCCGGTCGGTCACCACGGCGTCCACCTCGTCGAGCCGGGCGAACGAACTCAGGCCGAGCGTCCCCCACTTGGTGTGGTCCGCGACCACGACGACCCGCCGGGCCGATCGCATCAGCCGCCGGTTGGTCTCCGCCTCCGCCAGGTTCGGCGTCGACAGCCCGGCCGCCACCGAGATGCCGTGGACCCCGAGGAACAGCGCGTCGAAGTGCAGCGAGCGGATCGCCTGATCGGCCACCGGGCCCACCAGCGCGTCCGACGGGGTCCGCACCCCGCCGGTGAGGACCACCGTCGCCCCGCCGCCCCGCGCGTCGCCCCCCGAACCGCCGCTCCGGGCCTGGTGGAAGACGTCCGCGACCCGCACCGAGTTGGTCACCACGGTCAGCTCCGGTACGTCCAGCAGATGCCGGGCCAGCGCGTACGTGGTGGTGCCGCCCGAGAGGGCGATCGCCGTGCCCGGCCGCACCATCGCGGCGGCCACCCGCGCGATCTCCTCCTTGGCGTCCAGCTCCAGCGCCGACTTGGCCTCGAAACCGGGCTCGTGGGTGCTCGCCTCCAGCACCGGCACCGCGCCGCCGTGGACCTTCGCCAGCATGCCCTGCCGGGCCAGCACGTCCAGGTCCCGGCGGACGGTCATATCGGAGACGTTGAGACGGCGGGTCAGCTCGTTGACCCGCACCCCTCCGCGCCGGCGTACCTCGTCGAGAATCAGCGCGCGCCGCTGTTCCGCGAGCAGGTTCTGATGGTCATTCGCCATCGGGGCCGGTCCTTTCCGAAAACAGAACGAGACTACGAGAAAAGAGGGGTGGAAGGGTGATCGGTGGAACGAAGAAGCGAATCGGCCGAGGGGGCGAGAATCCCGGTCCGCCGGTGAACGGGCGGGCGTGGTGCGGGGTATGAGAGGAGAAGGGCGTCGGATCCGGTGAGGACCGCGCCCCCGGGCCCGGCCGTCCGCGATCCTGGTGCCCGCCGTCACCGCCCGCACCCGTCCGGAAACCTCCCGCCCGCTCCTCGCCGTCATCCTCCCCGAATTCCACCGGAATCCCGCCGCATGCCGGCCGGGTTCCCGAGAGAGATCCCCGCTCCGGACGGATGTCCGCAGCGCCCGTACAGCCGTTTCCGTACAGCCGTTCCGTTCAGCCGTATCCGCACGGCCGGATCCACCCGGCCGTGTCCGCGCACCAGGATTCCGGACCCCGGACCCCGGATTCCGGACGCGGGCTCCGGACGCGGACCGCGCCGCCGGATGTCCCGATCTTCCCACCGGAACAACCCATCCAGAGAGCGAGTCCCCGCATTGTCTTCTGCCACACCCGATCCGAAGAACGGGGGTGCGGCGCTCGAACTGCTCGTCCACGGCGTGGGCGGAACCACCGCGGCCGACATGCTGGACGATCCGCGCACCGTACGGATCACCGGCGACAAGACCGCCGCCATGCACCGCCGCCGGGACGACGTGGACGCCGAGGACCACCCCGAGCGCCATGCCGACGGGCCGATTCCCGAGGCGTACTGCTGGTCCAACCTCACCTCCGGCAACGGCGCCCGCGCCCTGTGGCTGCTGCTCCTGCCGTTCATGGTGGCCAACCTCGCGCACTGGATGCGGCCGTCCGCCGAGGGCCGGGCCGGGCTGGTCCGTCTCTACGGGGTCCTCGTCCGGCTGGTCGCGCTCACCCTGACCGTGCTGTTGACCGCCGCGGTCTGCGAGGTCGCCCTCGATCTGACGGCCTGGCAGTGCGCGGGCTCCGGCGCCTGCGCCGCGCAGCGCTCCTGGCTCGGCTTCCTGTCCGCCGAGCGCGGCGGCTGGTGGTCGGAGCCCGGCCGCCGGCTCGCCCTCGCCGCCCTCGCGCCCACCGCGCTCGTCGGTCTGCTCTGGTACCTGTCCAACCGGACCTGGAGCGCCTACGAGGCCCAGCGCCCGCCGCTCGGCCCCACCGCCGACGACCCGACGGACCCGACGGACCCTACGGATCCGGTCGCCCCGGTCGCCCCGGTCGCCCCGGTCGCCCCGGCCGTCCCGACCGCTCCGACTGTCCCGGCCGCCCCCGCCACCCCCGAAGCCCCGTCCGGCCCGGCAGCCGCGACGGCCCCGGCAACCCCACCGGTCCCGGCAGCCCCAGCCGTCCCGCGACCCGCGCTCGGCCGCCCCGGCTTCTGGTACGGCCGCCGGCTCGTCGCCCGGCTGCGCGCCGCGCACACCGCCGCGGGCTTCCTCACCGTCGCCGCCGCCCTCGCCAGGGCCGCGGCCGCCCAGGACCACCGGACCGCCCACGGCACCACCCGCGAGATCCTCGGCTGGGCCCTCCAGGGAGGTCTCGCCCTCCTCGGCGCCGTCGTCCTGTGGGTGATCTGCCGCCGGGGCCGCAGCGAGCGACGGCTCGACCTCACCCTCGAACGGGCCCTCGTCTCCTGGCTGCCCGCCGCCGCCCTGCTGCTGCTCGCGCTGACCGCCGTGCACACCGCCTGGGCCCGCCCCGGCTGGCGCTCCGCCGGCACCCTGCCCGGCGACACCGCCTTCGGCGCCCTCACCCTCACTCAGGGCGCCCTTGTCGTCGGCCTCGGCGTGGTCGCCCTGCTCCTCGCCCATCCCGGCCACGATCCGCGCACCGCCCTGCACGGGCTCGGCGGCCCCGCCGTCGCCATGCTGGCCTGTTCGCTCGGCGGCGTCATGACGGGCGGCGTCGCCCAGCGGGTCGCCGACTGGCTCGACGGTTCCGGCACCCCCGGCGCCGGCGACGGCCTGATCACCGGACCGCCCGTCCTGCTCAGCTGGCAGGCGTCCGTGATCCCCGTCCTGCTGGTCCTGCTCGTCGTGCCGACCGGGGTGCTGATCGCCCGCACCCTGCTCACCGCCCGCAGGACGCGCGCCGTCGTCGAGGCCGACTACGGGGCCACCGGCCGGGACCGGGACCGGCTGCGCACCGCCCGGATCGCGGCGGTACGGGCGGGCGCCGGGCTCACCGACTCCGCGCCCGTCCTCGTCGGCGTGGTCGCCGGCGCCGCCCTGCTGCTCGGCGCCGCCTCCGTCGCCGGGGCCTGGGCCAGCGGCAACGTCCCCGGACGGGCCTTCGACGGCGCCCAGCCCGCGATCGCCTCGGCCGCCACCACCGCGCAGGCCCTCGGCTCCTGGATGGTCGGCTTCGGCTTTCTACTCTTCGTCACCCTGGGCCGCCGCGCCTACAAGGACCAAAGCGCCCGCCGCACCATCGGCATCCTGTGGGACGTCGGCACCTTCTGGCCGCGCGCCGCCCACCCGTTCGCCCCGCCCTGCTACGCCGAACGGGCCGTGCCCGACCTCACCTGGCGGATGAGTTCCTGGACCCGGCGGACCGGCGGCCGGCTCGTCATCTCCGGCCACTCCCAGGGCAGCGTCCTGGCCGCCGCCGCGGTCTGGCAGCTCGCGCCCGCGACCCGCTCCCGCGTTGCCCTGCTCACCTACGGCTCCCCGATCGAGCGGCTTTACGGACGCTGGTTCCCCGCCTACTTCGGCCCCGGCGCGCTGGCCGGGCTGCACCGCACGGTGCACTGCTGGAGCAATCTCTTCCGTGCCACCGACCCGATCGGCGGACCGGTCCGGGTCCCGCCCGAGGAGGGCCGCCCGCCCGTCGACCGGCCGGTGCTGCTCGACCCCGTCGTCTACGGGCGCACCCGCGAACACCCGCTGCCCGAACCGATCCTGGGCCACTCCGACTACCAGGCCGACCCGGCCTT
The DNA here is from genome assembly GCF_040646255.1 of Streptomyces sp. NPDC046203. Classification (NCBI taxonomy): domain Bacteria; kingdom Bacillati; phylum Actinomycetota; class Actinomycetes; order Kitasatosporales; family Streptomycetaceae; genus Streptomyces; species Streptomyces sp. NPDC046203. The sequence goes on from NZ_JBEYZX010000047.1 coordinate 18,783, forward strand.
CGACGCCGCGCGTGCCGCGCTGCTCGACCGGCTGCCGCCGGCGCTTCCCCGGCGACCGCGACTGGACAAGATCCCCTCTCCGCAAGGGAGTTCCGGCGAGGGGAGTCCAGGCCAGGAGAGTTCCGGTCAGGGCAGTTCCGGCAAGTCCTCCGGATAGAGCAGCGTCAGGTCGTCCGTGCTCGGATCCGCGAGCACGGCGACCCGGCCCGCGTGCCGTTCCACCATCGACTCGAACGTCTGGCGCGCCGTACGGCCGTTGCCGAAGGTCGGGCCCTTCGGCAACGCCCCGAAGTACTTCAGCAGCGCCTCGTCCGTGCCCTCCGCGAGCCGGTACTCGTGCTCCTCCGACTGCTGCTTCACGATCCGCAGCAGCTCCTCCGGAAGGTAGTCCGAAAAGGTGATGGTCCGTGAGAATCGTGACGCCACACCGGGGTTGACGGTCAGGAACCGCTCCATCTCCGCCGTGTAGCCGGCCACGATCACCACGACCGCGTCCCGGTGGTCCTCCATCAGCTTCACCAGGGTGTCGATCGCCTCCCGGCCGAAGTCCCGCCCCGAGTCGTCCGGCGCCAGCGCGTACGCCTCGTCCACGAACAGCACCCCGCCGCGCGCCCGGTCGAACGCCTCCTGGGTACGGATCGCGGTCGAGCCGATGTGCTCGCCGACCAGGTCCACCCGGGACACCTCCACCAGATGGCCGCGTTCCAGGACCCCGAGCGAGGCCAGCACCTCGCCGTAGAGCCGTGCCACCGTGGTCTTGCCGGTGCCGGGGCTGCCGGTGAAGACGAGATGGCGGCGCGCGGAGACCGCCTTCAGGCCCGCCTCCTGCCGCCGCCGGCCCACCTCGATGATGTTGGTGAGCATCCGCACCTCGTGCTTGACGCTCTCCAGGCCCACCAGCGCGTCCAGTTCGGCGAGCACGTCCTGCGAGGGACGCGTGGCCGGCGCCGCCGGCGCGGCCGCCTGCGCCGCTCCCGGGGCCGGTACGGCGGGAGCGGCGGCCGGTGTGGCGAGACGGGGCGAGGGGACGGTGCCGAGCAGACCGCCGCCGCTCTGGGTGGCCGTCAGGAGGGTGCCCGGCTCGGCTGCCGCGGGCGTCCGCGCCTGGCTCTCGTCGCTGGTGCAGTCCTCGGAGACCGGCCCCACCTCAGGGAACTCGTAACCGCCGCGCGCGCACCGCTCCGTACGGCACTTGCGCAGCGTCGTACGGCAGCCGTCCATGACATGGAAGCCGTAGCCGCCGCTGCCCGTCACCCGGCAGCCGTGGAAGGTGCCCCGGCCCTCCGCCGACACGTAGAACCCGGCCTCGGCGGGCGAGCTGACCGTGACCCGCTCGATCGTCGGATCGGCGCCCTTGGTGACGATGACACCGGTCTGCACCCCGTCGATGGTGCAGCCGCCGAGGCTGCCGCCACTGCCGTGGTCACGGAACCAGGCGCCGGTCGACGCCTCCCGGATCCGGCAGTCGTCGAGCTGCGCGGTCGCACCGTCGCTCACCGACACGGCCGTGTTGCGCACCTGCGACAGATCGCTGTCGACCACGTCCGCGCGCGAACCCCGGTCGAGTACGAACAGGGCGTCCGGCACGTCGTGCACCCGGCAGGAATCGAGCACGACACTCGCCCCGTCGCTCACCCAGACCGCCGGGTAGTCGCCCGTACTGTCGTGGATCTCGCACTGGTTGGCGTCCACCCGGGTGCCCGGGTCCCACACGGACAGACCGTTGCGGCCGAACCGCCGCACCGTCGAGCGGGTGAGCGTGAGCACCGAACGGGACCGCAGATCCACGGCGTTCTCGGGGATGTCGTGGATGTCGCAGTCGGAGAGGGTGAGCACCGCGTCCGTGTCGAGGGTGATGCCGTCGGCGGAGGTGCGGTGCACGCTGGAGTCGGTGAGGTGCGCGCTCGCGCGGGACGCGATCTGGAGTCCGGCGCCCTTGATCTCGTACACCTCGCAGCCGATGCCCTCCAGACCGCTGCCCTCGCCCGTGACGGTGATCCCGGAGCCGGAGGCGTGGTGCACCCGGCAGCGTTCCAGGCGGGGGTGGCCGCCGCCGCGCACCGAGACCCCGGACTGCCCGGCCCGGACCACCTCGCACTCCTCGAACACACCGCCCGCGCCGTCGAGGACGGCGATCCCGACCCCGGCCGGGTTGTCGACGCTGCACCGGCGGACCGTCGGCCGGGCCGCGCCCCGCACCTCCAGACCGGCCGCCGACCGGGTGGAGATCCGCAGATCGAGCAGTTCCGGTGTGCCGTCCTCGATCAGGAGCGCGGGGGCCGCCGAGTCCTGGCCTTCGAGGCGCAGGTCCTGCACGGTGGCCGAGGCCCGTACGGTCAGCGGCACCCCGTCGGCCGGCGCGATCCGCACCGAGCCCGCCGAGCCGTCACCGCCGCGCAGCACGACGGCCCGCTGGACGACGAGGTTCTCCCGATAGGTGCCGGGGGCCACCGTGAGGACGTCGCCGTCGCCCGCGGCCTCCAGGGCCGCGGCGAGAGTGGCGTACTCGCCCGTGCGGCGCCGCCACCGCGACGTACCGGTGTGCGTCACCTGGACCGTGCCCTGTGCCATGGGTGTGCTCTGCCCCCACCTCGTGCCTCGACGCTGGATTCGGATCCTGGAACCCGTATCCGCGCCGGCGGCCCGCATCCGAGAGGTCGGATCCGGGACCGGGGAACAGGGGGACACGATCCGGGAAGCCGGAACCGGTGCCCCGGATCCGATGACCCACCGTAGCGCGCGCGGCGCCGCCGGGTTGACCGGTCGGCCGCCTGTCCCCCCAAGGAGTCAGCTCCCGGTGCCCGTCCGGCCCCAGTCGGGACCGGCCTCGGCCCAGGCCCGGTCGAGGCGCGCGTACCGCCGCCGCAGCAGCAGCCGGACGGCCAGCCTGCGGGCCGTCTCCACCAGGATTCCGGCGAACAGCGCCACCGTGAACCCGGTGATGAGCGCATGCGCCCGGGCCACCGACGGAAGCATCGGCGGCGCCGCGATCCGCCCCGACCGGTCGGTCCACAACAGGAAGGTGACACCGGGGCGGGCCTGCTGACGGCTGGTGGCCAGGGTGCCGGAACGCGGGGTTCCGTCGGGTGCCGTCCAGACGGCCACCACGGCGGGCCGCGGCCGGTGCTCCTCGACCGGATCGGCAGCCGCCGGACCCTCGGCCCGCCGGTCGGTGACGCTCACCACCCGGGCCACGGTCGAGAAGCGCTCCCGGGCCTGCGTCTTCGCCTCGCGGCGCAGCGAGGTGTCGGCAGCCGTCCCGACGGTCCAGCCGGCCAGGGGCGCGCCCAGGCACAGCAGCACGGCGGCCGTCAGCGCCACCCATGCCTCGATGAGGTCCGTGGTCCTGCGCAGGGGATTGTGCCGCCAGCGCCAGAGCCCGGTGGCAGCGCGCACGCCGTGCACCCCCTCGTCTCGTCGACGGCCCGTGAGGCCCTCGGGGCCTGTCCGGACGGCACCGGCCGGGGGCCGTTCCCCCGAGGACAGGCTGGGGACAGGATCCGGGCGGTCGCCGGTCCTTCAACGAGTGTGACCCGGCCACGGGTTCCGCGCCCGCCGGACAGGTTGCCGCGGGGGCGGGCGCGGGGCCGGGGGTGGGGCGGGCTCGGGCGGTGGTCCGGGGGCGGCGGCGGTGTGCGTGCGGGCCGCGAGGGGGGAAAGAAGGGCGGGGGCTCAGTCGAGGATCTTGACCGGGTCGCCGACCCGGATGGTCCCCCGGTGCTCGGGGATCAGGTTCTGTCCGAAGACCAGCGAGCTGCCGCTCTTGCGGTGCCGGGCGAGGGTGCGCAGCGGCTCCTTGCCGCGCTCGCCGCTTCTCTGGTCGGTGGTGGTCACCACGCAGCGGCCGCAGGGCTTGGCCACCCGGAAGACGACGTCGCCGATGGCGAGACGCCGCCAGTCGTCCTCGGCCCACGGCGCGGTGCCGTCGACGACGACGCTCGGCCGGAAGCGGTTCATCGGCAGCGGGCCCTCGTCGGCGTGATCGCCTTGTGCGATCAGGGAGTTGAGGGCGTCGAGGGAGGCGGTGGTGGTGGCGAGCAGCGGATAGCCGTCGGCGAAGCTGACCGTCTCGCCCGGAGCCGCGTACCGGGGGTCGATGGGGCGGCGGCGGGCCGGATCGTCCAGATGGACGAGGCGCACCTCGGTGCCGAGGTAGGCGCTGAACCAGGCGTCCGCCTCGGGGGCCGCGGGCACTGTGTCGATCACGGTGCCGAAGATGTCCAGGGGGAGGGTGTCGTCCTCCTGCCCCTCGGTCCCGGGCCCGGCGGCGGGGACCGAGGCGAGGGCCGGGGCGGGGACCGTCACCGTCAGCGGTTCGCGACCCGGCGCGGACAGCGTGATCCCGCCGTCCGGCAGCAGCTCCGCCGACGCCAGCGCCAGCCGCGCGTGCCGGCGCTGTGTCACGACCGTGCCCGAGTCGTCCACGAGGGCCCAGCGGCGGTCACCGGCGAGGCCCCACGGCTCGACCTCCGCCTCGGGGAGGGTGAAGCCGCGCAGTGCCTTGACCGGGTGGACGTGAACAGAGCGCAACACAGGAATCGGCATGGCCCCATCCTGCCAGTCGCCCCACCGGACGGTGAAGGCCCGGCGGGGGCCCGTGACCCGCACCCGGCCGGAGGCGGCGGGGGGCCGTGATCCGCCGCCTCCGCCGGACGACGAAGGCCCGGCGGGGCGGCGGTGACCGGCCGTCAGTAGCCGCCGTCGTAGCCCTGGCCGCCGTAGTTCTGACCGGTGTTCCGGCCGTCGTATCCCCGGCCCTGGTGGGGCTGCTGGTACGGGTCCTCGTACGGGGCCGGCGCGGGCGCCGGGGCCGGACGAGGCGCCGCGGGGCGCATCGCCTCGTACCCGCCCGCCACCGGACGCGGCGGCTGCGGCGCCTGCGGGCCCGGGTAGCCGCGCGGAACGGCCGACTGCTGCGGGATGTACGCCGTGGGCGCGTTCGGGAGCGGCGCGGGAGCCAACTGCGCGGCCGGCGTCAGATGCGCGGCCGGCGACATCGACGCCGCCGAGGGGAGCTGCGGAAGCTGGGGGAGCTGCGGCTGCGGCTGCGCGGCCGGATGCGGATAGCCGTAGCCGCCCCCGGTGTTGCCGGCGTACCCGGGCGCGGGCGCCGGAACCGGTGCCGGCACCGGGGGAGGGGCCGGCTGCGCGGAGGGTGCCGCCGGGAGGGCGGGCAGCGCCGAGGGGAGCGCCGGCGGGGCCGGCTGGTAGCCGCCGCTTCCGGGGAAGCCGCCGCCGGTGTCGTAGGGGGAGTTCACCCGGATCGGGGCGATCTGGGGCGTGCCCCGCTCTGCGACGAGAGAGTCGTAGATCGGGGTCTCGGTGAACGACGGCGCGGTGTGGTAACCGCCTCCGTAGGCGGAGCGCGGGGAGGTCATGGCCATAAGTTAAGCCCACGATGTGCCGATTGGGGAGCCCGGCCCATGCGGTTGTTCGCCGCTTTCGCCGCGACCCTCGCCCGGCAATGTGAGCGAATCCGGCGAAACAGGTCGCGCCGCAGGTCAGCGATCTTGGAAACACCGAGTTCGGAAGGGGTTACCGATCAGTCGTGACATCCTCCGGAAGTCCCCTCCGGGCCCCGCATAAAAGAATCTTGACGCGGTGTCGAACATGACGGAGGGAAGATGTTCGTGCTCGGAGAGTGAAGAGGATGGATATTCTCCGCCGGTTCCGTCCGGACGGGGATTCGTGAAGTCGGCTTAATTGGCCCCGCGTTCGTTTCGAATCGCCGCGGGGTTTTCGCGTTTCGCCGCCGTCACCGGTCCGGCGCGGCCTCCGGGCGGGCGTACGTCCGGCCCTTCCACGCCGCGCCCTGCCCCTGGTAGTGCCGGACGGCGGAGTCCACCGTCATCAGCAGATACAGCAGCGCGGTGTACGGCAGCAGCGGCGCGAGCCAGAGCGGCTGCCGGTAGTAGCGCAGCATCGGCAGGTACGTACCGGTCATGATCACCCAGGCGACCCCGCCGGCCCAAACCGCCGGGCCCTCGCCCCTGAGGATTCCGGCCACCAGGGTCGCCGGCGGCGCCAGGTAGACGAGCGCCAGGCCCACGACCGTACCCAGCAGGACCAGCGGATTGTGCCGCAGCTGGGCATACGCGCTGCGCGCCACCATCCGCCACAGATCGGCCAGATCCGGATACGGCCGGACGCTGTCCACCCGGTCCGCGAGCCCCAGCCAGACGCGCCCGCCCGCCCTCCGTACCGCCTTCGCCAGCGACACGTCGTCGATCACGGCCTGCCGGATCACCTCCGGCACCCGGGCCCGCGCGGCCGTCTCCGCGCGCAGCAGCACACAGCCGCCCGCGGCGGCCGTCGCCAGCGGACGGCGGGACCGGTTGATCCAGCGGAACGGATACAGCTGGCAGAAGAAGTAGACGAACGCCGGCACGATCAGCCGCTCCCAGCCGCTCACCACCCGCAGCCGCGCCATCTGCGACACCAGGTCGAGACGGTGGCCGGTGGCGGCCGCCACGAGCAGCCGCAGACTGTCCGGCTCGTGTGCGATGTCCGCGTCCGTCAGCAGCAGGAACTCCGGCTCCCGCGCGCGTGCCAGCGCGATGCCGTGCCGCAGCGCCCACAGCTTGCCCGTCCAGCCGGGCTCCGGCTCGCCCGGCCGGACCACGCTCAGCGGCAGCCCCGCCCGGTCGCGGGCCAGCTCCCGGGCGAGCGGCCCGGTGCCGTCGGTGCTCCCGTCGTCCACGAGGATCACCTCGGCGGGCCCCGGATAGTCCTGGGCGAGCAGCGAGGGCAGGCTCAGTGGCAGCACCTCCGCCTCGTCGCGCGCCGGGACGATCACCACGACGCGTGGCCATGTTCCGGTGGGTGTCCCGGTGGCGGGTGTTCCGGGTGCGGGTGTCCCGGTGGCCGGAGTCGGGGCCGGGGCCGGAGTCGGGGCCGGGAGGCGCTGGTCCGTACGCCAGAAACCTCCCTGCCCGAGAAGCAGCCACACCCAGGCGGCGAGGGAAGCGGACGCGATCCACGACAGCGGGCTCATTCGCCGCAGTCTGCCCCAGATTGGAAGGGATTCAAGAGGGGTCGGCTAGGGTGGCGGGGTGAAGATCGCACTGATGGACTCCGGAATCGGCCTGCTCCCCGCCGCGGCGGAGGTCCGCCGCCTGCGGCCCGACGCGGATCTTGTGATCTCCTCCGACCCCGACGGCATGCCCTGGGGGCCGCGCACTCCCGAGGACCTCACCGAGCGGGCGCTCGCCGTCGCCCGGGCCGCCGCCGCCCACGCGCCGGACGCCCTGATCGTCGGCTGCAACACCGCCACCGTGCACGCCCTGCCGGCCCTCCGCGCCGCGCTGGAGCCCGGCATCCCGGTGATCGGCACCGTGCCCGCCATCAAGCCCACGGCCGTCGGCGGCGGCAAGGTCGCCATCTGGGCCACCCCCGCCACCACCGGCAGCGCCTACCAGCGCGGGCTGATCCGTGACTTTGCCGGGGCCGCCGAGGTCACCGAGGTGCCCTGCCCCGGTCTCGCCGACGCCGTCGAGCACGGCGACGAGGACGCGGTACGCCGTACCGTTGCCGCCGCGGCCGCGCTCACGCCCCCGGACGTACGTGCCGTCGTCCTCGGCTGCACCCACTACGAACTGGTCGCCGGTCACATCCGGACGGCCCTCGACCGCCCCGGCCGCCCGCCCGTCGTACTGCGCGGCTCGGCCGGCGCCGTCGCCGCCCAGGCGCTGCGCCGGATCGGCGCCCAGGCCGCCCCCGAGGCGGCCCCCACCGGCACGCTGACCGTGCTCCTGAGCGGCCGCACCGGCGAACTGCCGCGCGCCGCGCTCGGTTACGCCGAGGGCCGCGCCCTGGCGGCGGGGACGCCGGTCGCGCACGGAGCCTGACCCTTCCCCGCATGCCTACGCGGCGGAGAGCGCGCTTCCGCAGCGGGTGTCGGCACGGAGCGTGCTCCCGCGCATGCGCTGAGGAGCCGTATCGCCGGAACGTGCGTAGGCTGACGATATGAGCGATATCTTCCCTCGGCCCGGCCCCGAGGGGCCCGCACCCCCGGTGTGGACCGGCCGCGCGACCAACCGGATGCAGTGGCTGCCGGCCGTCGGCGGTCTCGCCTGTCTGGCGCTCGGCATCCGGCTCGCCGTCGTCTCGTCCTGGGCCTCCGGGATCGCGCCCCTCCTCATGGCTGTCGTCGGCTGTGTCGCGGTCGGAATCCTGGTGCTCTTCGGGACGCTCGCCTTCGTGCACGTGGCCGTCCGGGTCGACGACCACGCCATGGAGGTCCGCTGCGGCCACATCGGCGTCCCGCGCCGCCGCATCCCCCTCTCCCATGTCGTCGGCGCCGACTTCGCGCCCTCCGTGACCCCGCGCCAGTGGGGCGGCTGGGGATATCGCTGGCGGCCCGAGAAGGGCACCGCCGTCGTCGTCCGCCGGGGCGAAGGGCTGGTGCTGCGGCTGGGCGACGGCCGTACGTTCACCGTCACCGTCGACGATGCCGAGACCGGCGTCCACGCCATCCGAGGCCTCCTGCACCCCACCGCGCCACCGGCCCCGACGGGCCCCGCGAGCGTCTGAGCCCGTCTGCGGGACCGCCGGAACCCCGGCCGAGTCCCGGGCCGCACCTGGGTCGTGCCCCGAGCCATGCTCTGCGCCGCACCCGGGCCGTGCCCCCGGCCGTACTCGGGGCGTGCCCGCGGTCGTGCCCCGCTCGTACTCGGGGCGGGCGCGCCCGGCGCCGTAGACTCCGGCGGGTGAGCACCACGATCGCCCCGGCCGACGCGCCCGGGTCCCCCGCCCCCGCCGCTCCCGCCGGCCGGGGCCGCGCCCTGGCGCGGCGGCTCGTCCGTCCCGCCGCCGCCGTGCTGTCCGGGCTGCTGCTCTACCTCAGCTTCCCGCCCCGGCCGCTGTGGTGGCTGGCCGTCCCCGCGTTCGCCCTGCTGGGCTGGACCCTGCGCGGCCGGCGGCTCCGGGCGGGCTTCGGGCTCGGCTACCTGGCCGGGCTCGGTTTCCTCATGCCGCTGCTCGTCTGGACCGGCGCGGTGGTCGGGATGTTTCCCTGGGTGGCGCTGACGGGCGTCGAGGCGCTGTTCATGGCGGCGGCCGGGCTCGGGATCACCGCCGTCTCGCGGCTGCCCGGCCGGCCGGTGTTCGCCGCCGGTCTGTGGATCGCCGGCGAGGCGGCACGCGCGCGCGTGCCCTTCGGCGGCTTCCCCTGGGGCAAGGTCGCCTTCGGGCAGGCGGACGGGATCTTCCTGCCGCTCGCGGCGGTCGGCGGCACCCCGGTGCTCGGCTTCGCCGTCGCGCTGTGCGGCTTCGGTCTGTACGAGGTGGTGCGCCAGGTCCTGGCCCGCCGCGCCGCCGCCGGTGTGCGGGAGGGCGTCCCGGCCCCGGGGCGCGGCCCGCTGCTCGCCGCCGCGCTCGCCGTCCTCGTGCCCGTCACCGGCGCCCTCGCCGCCCGGCCCCTGGTGTCCGACGCCGCCGAGGACGGCACCGCGACCGTCGCCGCCGTCCAGGGCAACGTGCCCCGCCTCGGCCTCGACTTCAACGCCCAGCGCCGCGCGGTCCTCGACAACCACGTCAAGCGCACCGAGGAACTGGCCGCCCGGGTGAAGGCCGGCCGCGAGCCCCAGCCGGACTTCGTGCTGTGGCCCGAGAACTCCTCCGACATCGACCCGTACGCCAACGACGACGCGTACCAGGAGATCAGCGACGCCGTCCGGGCGGTGAACGCGCCGACCGTCGTCGGCTCCGTCCTCGTCCCGCCCACCGGCAAGCTGCGCAACACCCTCATCCAGTGGGAGCCGAACCGGGGCCCGGTCGCCGAGTACGACAAGCGGCATGTGCAGCCCTTCGGCGAGTACATCCCGATGCGGTCGTTCGTACGGATCTTCAACAAGGAGGTCGACCGGGTCAACCGCGACTTCGGGCCCGGCGACAAGGTCGGCGTCTTCGATCTGGCCGGGACCAGGGTCGGGCTCGCCACCTGCTACGAGGCGGCCTTCGACTGGGCGGTGCGGGACACCGTCACGCATGGCGCCCAGATGATCACCGTCCCCAGCAACAACGCCACCTTCGGCCGCAGCGAGATGACCTACCAGCAGCTCGCGATGTCCCGGGTCCGCGCCGTGGAGCACAGCCGCAGCGTGGTCGTCCCGGTCACCAGCGGGGTCAGCGCGGTCATCCGGCCCGACGGGAAGATCGTCGCGCGGACGGAACTGTTCACCCCGGACGTACTCGTCGAGAAGGTGCCGCTGCGCTCCTCGCAGACGCCGGCGACCCGCTTCGGCATCCTGCCCGAGGCGCTGCTCGTCGGCCTCGGGGCGGCCGGTCTCGGCTGGTCGGTGTTCCGGGCGGTCCGGGTCCGGCGGAGCCGTAACGCCGCCTGAGAGGAGAGGGGCGGGGGAGCGTGCGCGGCCGCGCGCCCCTGGGAGGGGGAGCACTACCCTGAGACCGTGAGGTCCGCATGAGAACCGCGGGGGCTCGCGCGCCCGGGGTTTCATGGAGCCCGTGGCACGAGGCGCGTGTCACCTGGCTGTTCCTCTACCGGGATCTGTCCGCCTCGGTGATTCCGGCCGCTCTGTTCACCCTTTCGGCGGGTCGCTATTTCGATTCCTCCGCCGGGCATCTGCTGACCGCGTTCGGGCAGGTGTTCGTCTGGCTCGTGCTGTACCTGTACACGTTCTGCCTCGCCAACCAGCTCACCGGCATCGAGGAGGACCGGCTCCTCAAGCCCGACCGGCCCCTGCCGCGTGGTCTGGTCACCCCGCGCGGCGTCCGGGCGCGGTGGGCGGTCGCGATGCCGGTCTTCACCCTTCTCGGCTGGTGGCTGGGCGTTCTGCCGTACACGCTGCTGTGGCAGGCGGCGACCGTCCTGCACAACTTCTGCGGGTGGGGCGCGTGGGGCTTCAGCAAGAACCTCGTCATGATGCTGGGCGTGGTCGCCCAGCTCGGCGCCGCCTGGACGCTCGTGGGGCCGGTCGACGCCACCGCGTGGCGCTGGATCCTCGTCCTCACGGTCCTGTTCGTCGGGCCCGCCGTACACATCCAGGATCTGCGCGACCTCGACGGGGACCGGCGGACCGGGCGCCGGACGCTGCCCCTCCTCTTCGGCGAGGAGGCGACCCGCCGCTATCTCTCGGTGTTCCTGTTCCTCGTTCCCGCCGTGCTCTGGCTCACGCTGTACGCGCCGCTTCCCTCCGGACCCCGCGTGGCGGTGTGCGGCCTCGCCGTCACCGCCGCCTGCTGGACCATCGCCTGGCGGGTGCGCCACCGGCGCGGGCGGCGGGCGGACCACACGACGTACATGGGCTACACGTACATCTACTGCCTGATCCTGGCGAGCGGCATGCTCGTCTTCTGACGGGCGGGACCCCCTTTCGCGCACCCGGGTGCCCGGCCGGGCGGTTCCGGGCGTGATCTAGGGTTCGGGGAATGGGCACCCCTGACTTCATCCGCGACATCCGCGCCTCCGCCGGTCACCAGCTGCTGTTCCTGCCGGGCGTCTCCGCCGTCGTCTTCGACGACGCCGGCCGCGTCCTGCTCGGCCGCCGCGCGGACAACGGGATGTGGGCCGTGATCGGGGGCATCGTCGAGCCCGGCGAACAGCCCGCCGCCTGCGCGGTGCGCGAGGTGTACGAGGAGACCGGGGTGACGTGCGAGGTCGAGCGGATCGTCCTCGTCCAGACTCTGCGCAAGCCCGTCGTCTACCCCAACGGCGACCAGTGCCAGTTCATGGACGTCTCCTTCCGCTGCCGGGCCACCGGCGGCGAGGCCCGGGTCAACGACGACGAGTCGATCGAGGTCGGCTGGTTCGCCCTGGACGAGCTTCCCGAGATGAAGCGTTTCTCGTACTTCCGTATCGAACGGGCCCTGGCCGACGAACCCACATGGTTCGACACCACGCCCCTGGGCTGAACTGTGTGTTCGGCACACATCGGTCGGGGTGGGGCCGCTTCATAGGGTGCGGAACATGAGCGCCCCCATCAGCACAGGATCCGCACCGGACCCGGCCTCCGCGCCCCGGCCCGCCCCCGGGTCCGTCCCCCTCGACTTCGCCGGGCGCACCGCGCTCGTCACGGGCGCGGCCGGCGGCATCGGCCGCGCCTGCGCGTTGCGGCTCGCCGCAGCGGGGGCCCTGGTCAGAGCCGTGGACCGGGCCGCCGGCGGACTGGCGGAGCTGGCCGAGGCCGCCCACGGGCTGCCCGGCCGGGTCGAGCCGTGCCTGCTCGACCTCACCGATCTCGACGCCGCCGAGGCGGTCGGCGCCGGTGCCGACATCCTGGTGAACAACGCCGGACTCCAGCTCGTCCGCCCCCTGGAGGAGTTTCCGCCGGACGTCTTCCACACCGTTCTCACCGTGATGCTGGAGGCCCCGTTCCGGCTCATCCGCGGCGCGCTGCCCGGGATGTACGAGCGGGGCTGGGGCCGTATCGTCAACATCTCCTCCGTCCATGGGCTGCGGGCCTCCCCCTACAAGTCCGCCTATGTGGCCGCCAAACACGGTCTGGAGGGCCTGTCGAAGACGGCGGCGCTCGAAGGCGCTCCGCATGGGGTCACCTCCAACTGCGTCAACCCCGGATATGTGCGCACCCCACTCGTCGAGCGGCAGATCGCCGACCAGGCCGCCGCGCACGGCATCCCCGCCGAACGGGTCCTGACCGAGGTCCTGCTGAAGGACTCGGCCCTCAAGCGGCTGATCGAACCCGACGAGGTCGCCGACGCGGTGCTCTATCTGTGCGGTCCGCGGGCCTCGTTCGTCACGGGTACGTCCCTCGTCCTCGACGGCGGCTGGACCGCGCACTGACGGCCGGCGCGAGCCGGGTCGGTACGGGGCCGGGGCGGTACGGGGGCCGTCCGGCCGTGGCCCGCTTTGTCCACAGGGAGTTGTCCACAGGGCTGGTGCGATCCCCCGTACGCCAGGTATCCCTGGACCATGACCCACGAACAGGCCTCCTACCTGGAGCTCCTCGCCCGCGGTGCCGCCACCGAGGCGTACGACCACCCCGCGCTGCTCGCCCGTGCGAGCGGCGCGGGGTCCGGGGAGCTGGCCGAGCTGGAGCAGGCCAAGCAGCTCGCGCTGCGGGTCCGCGCCGAGCTGGAGGGCCGGCGCCGCCGCGAGGCCGAACTGTCGGCGCTCTTCGAGACCGCCAACGATCTCGCGGGCCTGCGCGACCTCGACGACGTGCTGCGCGCCATCGTGCAGCGGGCCCGCTCCCTGCTCGGCACCGAGGTCGCCTACCTCAGCCTCAACGACCCGGCCCACGGCGACACCTACATGCGCGTCACCGAGGGCTCCGTCTCCGCCCGGTTCCAGCAACTGCGCCTCGGCATGGGAGAAGGACTCGGCGGACTCGTCGCCCAGACGGCCCGTCCCTACGTCACCGACGACTACTTCCAGGACGCCCGCTTCCAGCACACCCGCACCATCGACACCGCCGTCGGAGACGAGGGCCTGGTCGCCATCCTCGGGGTGCCGCTGACCCTCGGCAGCCAGGTGATCGGGGTGCTCTTCGCCGCCGACCGGCGCGCCCGGGTCTTCGAACGGGGCCAGGTCGCGCTGCTCGGCTCCTTCGCCGCCCACGCCGCCATCGCCATCGACACCGCCAACCTGCTCGCCGAGACCCGCTCCGCGCTCGCCGAACTGGAACGCGCCAACGACATCATCCGCGAGCACAACGGCGTCATCGAACGCGCCTCCGAGGTCCACGACCGGCTCACCGAACTCGTCCTGCGCGGCGGGGGAGTCGCCGACGTGACCGCCGCCGTCTCCGAAGTCCTCGGCGGCACCGTCGAGTTCGCCGAGGAGCGCGCCAGACCCGCCGGGATCTCCGCCGGCCACGCCACCCGGGACGGCGACGACTGGGTCGCCGCCGTCTCGGCCGGCGGCGAGACCTTCGGCGCCCTCGTCCTGCGCGAACGGCCCGATCTCGACCCCGTCGACCTGCGCACGCTGGAGCGGGCCGCCCTCGTCACCTCTCTGCTGCTGCTCGCCCGCCGCACCGCCGGAGAGGCCGAACAGCGGGTGCGCGGCGAACTCCTCGACGACCTCCTCGACGCCCCGGACCGCGACCCCCGGCTGCTGCGCGAGCGCGCCGCCCGGCTGCGGACCGACACCGACGCCCCGCACGTCGTGCTGGCAGCCCGGGTCGACCGAGCCGACCGGGGCGACGCCGCGAGCGATCCGGACTCCGCCGGCCGGGAGGGCGCGGACCGCCGGCGGCTGCGCTCCGCCGCTTCCCATCTGGCCGCCACCCGCCAGGGCCTCGCCTCCGCCCGCGACGGCGGCACGGTCCTGCTGCTGCCGCTCCGCCCCGGCGAGAACGCCGCCGACCTCGCCCGGCAGACCGCGAAACACCTCGGCGGAGCCCTGCGGGACTCCGTCACCGTCGGCGCGTCCGCCCCCGTCACCGCACCCCTCGCCCATCCCGAACGGGTCGCCCCCGCCTACGCCGAGGCCCGCCGGTGCCTCGACGCGCTGCGCCTGCTGCGCCGGTCCGGCGAAGGCGCCGCCGCCGAGGACCTGGGCTTCCTTGGCCTGCTCCTCGCCGACACCCGGGACATCGAGGGCTTCGTCGACCGCACCATCGGGCAGGTCGTCGCCTACGACCGGCGGCGCGGTACGGACCTCGTCCGCACCATGGACGCCTACTTCGCGAGCGGGATGAGCCCGGCCCGTACCAAGGACGACCTGCACGTCCATGTGAACACGGTGGCCCAGCGCGTCGAGCGGATCGGCCGGCTGCTCGGATCCGACTGGCAGTCGCCGGCCCGCGCGCTGGAGATCCAGCTGGCGCTCCGGCTGCACGCCCTGTCCTCCGCCGTCATACGCTGACCCGCTCTCGGCCCCGGCCCTGGCTCTGGCCCTGGCCCCGGCCGTCCCGGTCTGTCCGACATCCGATGTCCGTATGCCCGTACGCCACTCCTGGAGACCGCCCGATGACCCCGCCTCCTCCCGCACCGTACGCGCTGCCGCTCGCCGGGATCACCGTCGTCAGCCTCGAACAGGCCGTGGCCGCCCCCTTCGCCACCCGCCAGCTCGCCGACCTCGGCGCCCGCGTGATCAAGGTGGAACGACCGGGCGGCGGCGACTTCGCCCGCCGCTACGACACCACCGTGCACGGCGAGTCCAGCTATTTCGTGTGGCTGAACCGCTCCAAGGAGTCGGTCACCCTCGATGTGAAGACCGAGGCCGGGCGTGCCGTCCTGGAACAACTCCTCGGCCGAGCCGACGTGTTCGTGCAGAACCTGGCCCCCGGAGCCGCCGAGCGTCTCGGCTGCGGACCGAAGGCGCTGGCCGAGCGGTTCCCCCGGCTGATCACGGCCGGGCTCTCCGGCTACGGCACCAGCGGCCCGTGGGCCGACCGCAAGGCGTACGACCTGCTCGTCCAGTGCCAGACCGGTCTGGTCTCGCTCACCGGGAACGAACACGGCACCGCGCGCGCCGGGGTGTCGGTCGCCGACATCGCCGCCGGCATGTACCTCCACAGCGGCATCCTCACCGCGCTGTTCACCCGCGCCACGACCGGAGTCGCCCGCGCCGTCGAGGTCTCCCTCTTCGAGGCGCTGGCCGAGTGGATGCACCAGCCCGCCTACTACACCCGCTACGGAGGCACGCAGCCCCCGCGCGTCGGCACCCGGCACGCGACCATCGCCCCCTACGGGGCGTTCACCGCCGCCGACGGAAAGGAGGTGCTGTTCTCCGTCCAGAACGAGCGGGAGTGGACCGCCCTGTGCGAGCGCTTCCTGGAACGCCCGGAGCTGGCCGGCGACCCCCGGTTCGCCACCGGCGCGGACCGGGTCGCCCACCGGGACGCGCTCGACGCCCTGATCGCCGAACGCTTCGCCGGGCTCGACGGCGCCGAGGCCGGCCGGCTGCTCGACGAGGCCGGTGTCGCCCACGCCGGCGTCAACGACATGGAGGGTTTCCTGGCGCACCCCGTCCTCGACGCCCGCGCGCGCTGGCGCGACGTCCCGATACCCGGCGGCGCCCTGGTACCGGCGCTGCTGCCGCCCGCCGACCTGTCCGGGTTCACCCCGCGAATGGCCGCCGTCCCGGCGGCCGGCGAGCACACCGACGCCGTCCTGGCCGAACTGGGCCACGGTCCCGACGCCATCGCCGCGCTGCGCGCCGACGGCGTCGTATGACCGGGGTGGGGGAGCCGGGAGAACCGGGAGGGCCGGGGGAGCCTGAGCGCCTTGGCGGGCAGTGGCCCCGGTGTCAGTCGCGCAGGTGACGGGACGCCATCGCGTGGAAGACCTTCTTCGGCTCCCAGTGGGCCTCGTCGTGCACCCGGACCACCCCGTAGGAGCCGAGATCGGCCTCCCCGGGCCTGCTGTAGCCGGCGAAGGTGAACCAGAGCGCGGTGTCGACCCCCTCCTCCTCGAAGACGTCGAGCAGTTCGTTCAGATGGCGGACCTGCTCGTCCTCGTCGCGCACGGCGCCGTCCGGCACCTGGTAGGCCGCACCGCCGCGTTCGGCCGCGCCCCGGTAGGCGCAGGTGCCGTACTCGGTCACCGCGACGGGTTTGCCGTGCGCGAGGTGCGCCCGTATCTCCGAGCGGAAGGTGTCGGCGTTGTGGGCCGAGCGGTAGGTGTCGACGCCGACGAGGTCGAACGGAGTCCAGTCGACGGACTCCCAGGGCGCCGCGGCATAGGTGACGCGTCCGCCGAAGTGGGCCCGCACCGTCGCGACGACCCGTGCGAGGAGGGAATCGAGACGCTCTCGCACCGGTCCGAGACCCCTCCACCACTCCAGGTCGGCCGAGGCCATCGTCCGCAGCCGGTCGCCGTAGGTGTCGCCCGGCAGGAAACCGCGGCAGAAGGCGCTCATCTCGCAGCCCGCGACGAAGACCACCTCGGCCCCGCTCCGGCGCACGGTCTCGGCCCGGCGGGCGCACTCGGCGAAGAACGGCAGCAGATCGTCCTCGGGAAGATCGACCGGGAAGGGGGCGAACCACACTTCGAGTCCGGCCTCCGCCGCGCAGCGGGCGGCGATGCTCAGCCGCTCCGGCTCGCGACCGGAGACGCGTACCGCGTCGCAGTGCAGTTCACGGGCGATCACCGCCATGTCGTGCCGTACTGCCCGAGGGGTGAAGGCCGTACGGGAGAGTTCCCGGCCGGGCAGGAACCCGGTGTCGTAGTTGATGCCCCGTGCGCGCATGCCACTGCTCCTTCGGATGAGGGACGCCGTGCTCCGGCCCGAAGTCTCGCCGACGCGCCGGGCTCCGTCCACGAGCCCAGGTCGGCGGGGGTGCACCACCGGCCACTTCGGTATGTGTAGCCGTGGCCGTGGCCGTGGCCGTGGCCGTAGCCGTAGCCGTAGCCGTAGCCGAGCCCGGTCCCCCTCGGCGTCCGGGGAGCCCTGGCGTACCGTCACACGGGCGGCGGGCCCCCGGGAGGTCCGTCCCCGAGCGGTCCGTTCCCGGGCCCGAGGTCGCCGTTACCCGTTTCCCCGGTCGCTTCCGGACCTTCCTCGCTGTCCGCCGGGGCCTTCCGTGCCGCGCGCAGCGCCGTATGGACCGACCACACCACCGACACCAGCGGCACCGCCACCACCGCCCCCACCACACCGGCCGCGATCGCCCCCGCCACCACCGAGATCGCCACCACCAGCGGATGCAGCCGGACCGCCCAGCCCATCACCAGCGGATGCAGCAGATGCCCCTCGATCTGCCCGATGACCACGATCAGGGCGATCACCACCCCCGCCACCAGCGGCCCGCGCGACGCCAGCGCGACCACGGCGGCGATCGCGAGCGCGATCGGCGAGCCGATGAGCGGGACGAACGCGGCGACGAACTCCAGCAGCGCCAGCGGCAGCGCGAGTGGTACCCGCAGCAGCCACAGCGCGATCCCGACCAGCACCGCGTTCGTCGCGGACACCAGCACGATCCCGTGCGTGTACCCGGTGAACGTCCGCCACGCCGCCTGCCCGCCGATCTCCACCCGCCCCCGCACGGACGGCGGCAACTGCTCCCGGAACCAGCCCCAGTGACGATCACCCGAATGGATGAAGAACACCGAGCAGAACACCGCGAGCGCCAGCGTGGTGAGCACCAGGACCAGTTGCCCCGCCCCGCTCAGCGCCTGGTTCAGCAGGGTCGAGCGGTGACTGGTGAGGTAGTTCCCGGCCTGGGACTCCAGATCCGCGAGGGCCCGGGGGTTCATCCGGAACGGGGGCCGTTGCAGCCAGTCCTCGATCCGCGCCACACCGGTCCGCAACTCTCGTACCAGCGTGACGCTCTCACCCGCCACCGCCTCGCCGACGAGTACGAGCACCCCGAGGACCAGCGCGATGCTGCCGACGAGTGTGAGCGCCACCGCGAGCGGACGCGGCATCACCCTGGCCACGAGACCGGCGACCGGCCGCAGCAGAGCGGTGATCACCAGGCTCAGGAACACCGCCACCCCGATCTCGTGGAAGCGCCCGAGCACGACGAACAGCGCGTACACGAGCCCGCCCACGACCAGCACCCGCCACGCGTACGCGGCGGCCGTGCGCAGGAGCGGGGCGACCGCCGGACGAGTGGGCTGCATGGCCATCGACGTACCACCCGGGCGCGCCCGCACCACGCCCGCGCCGCGACATTCGCCCGACCGGGGACACCCGGCGTCCCGGCGGCCGTACGGGTGGTGCGAGCGGACGGCGCGGGCGGGGTGGTGCGGGTACGGGGTGCGGATCGGGATGGGACGGGGCGGCCGGCGGGCGGTCAGCCCGCCAGGTCGGACGGATCCGTGTTGGCGCCGCAGAGCACCACGCACACCCGCTCGCCGGGCGTGGCGTACGCCTTCGCGCCGGGCGCGGCGAGGGCCGCGTACGCCGTGGCCGCGGCGTGTTCGACCACCACGCGATGGGTGTCCCACAGCTCCCGGCGGGCCCGGACGATCGCCGAGTCGGGGACCAGTACCGAGTGCGTCCCCTCCTCGCGGGCCGCCCGTACGGCCGCGACCGAGGCCCGGCGGGCGCCCAGCGAGTCGGCGGCGACCGAGTCGACCGGTACGTCCACCGGACCGCCGGCCTCCAGGGCGGCGTTCAGCGCCCGGCAGTTCTCCGGCTCGACCGCCACCGTCCGTACGCCGTGGTGCCGGGCGGCCGTCGCGACCCCCGCGAACAGACCGCCGCCGCCCACCGACACCACCACCGTGCCGAGCCCCGGCACCGCCCGCCGGATCTCTTCCAGGAGGGTGCCCGCGCCGGCGGCGATGAGCGGATGGTCGTACGCGTGCGAGGCCAGCGCCCCGCTCCCGGCCGCGAACTCCTCGCAGGCCGCCAGCGCCTCCGCGTACTCGGATCCGACGAGCCGGACGTCCGCCCCGTACCCGCGCAGCCGGTCGACCTTCACCTTCGGAGCGGTCGCCGGCAGGAACACCGTCGCCCGCACGCCCTGTTCGCGCGCGGCCCACGCGCACGCGAGGCCCGCGTTGCCGCCCGACGCGATCGTCACCCCGGCCTCCGGCAGCGTTCCGGCCTCCTGGTGGGCGCGGAGGAAGTTGCGTGCGCCGCGCGCCTTGAACGACCCGGTGTACTGGAGGAATTCCAGGGCCAGGAACACCTCCGGGCCGCCCTCACGCGCTGCGGGCACGACGGTCACGGGGCGGACCAGACCGCCGATGCGCCCGGCGGCGCGCTCCACCTCGTCGTACGTCAGGGTCGCGGTCCGGGATTCGGTCGGTGTCGGCACGGTGCTGCTCCTTGGCGGTCGGGTGGGGGGTGCGGGTGGGGTGCGCGGGGCGACGGGACTGGGCGACGTGGCGGGGCGGTGTGAAGGGGACGGGCGGTCACTCCGCGGGCCGGGGACCCACCGTGCGCAACGCCTGGCCGAGCGCCGCGCGCTCGGCTTCGTCCAGACACTCCACGAAACGCAGCAGCGCGGCCGGACGGTCCTCGCTCGCGTCCAGGCCGTCCTCCATGAGGGCCGCCGCGTAGGTCTCGCGGGTGGCCGCCGCCCGGTACAGCCACACCCGTCCGTCCCGGGCCCGGGTCAGATAGCCCTTGTGGAAGAGGATCGTGGTCACGGTGGTCACGGTGGTGTACGCGACGTCCCGGTGCCGGTTGATGTCGTCGACGGTCTCGCGCACCGTGGCCGGGCGGTTCCAGCGCCAGTAGCGGTCCATGATCTCCGCCTCGAGTTCCCCCAGCCGACGCATGGCCCCGTGTCCTTCCCGCGATGTGCGGATACCCGTCGTTCTTCGCGGGGGTCATAGTAGACGCGCGGGTCACGGGGCGGGGCGGGCCCGCGGGGCCCTCGGCCCTTGGGCGGACCTTGGCGCGAACGCGCCAGCGCGTGGACGCGCCGCCATGATCCTCTGGACCCGGTCCGCCCGGGCGGGCCAGGATCGTCGCATGACGCACTCCCTCGGGCACGGGGAGCCGCGTCCGCGGTACGGACCAGGTGATGTCCTGCGGAGGAGCCGGTGCGGCGGCCACCCCCTGGGTCGTCGCGCCGAAGGTTCGCCCGGTCCGTACCGCCGCCGTATCGCTCGCCGTATGTGTCGTACCGCCGTGCAGTGCCGTGCCACCGCGCCGCCGACCTCGTTCGCCGCCGACCTCGTTCGCCGCCGACCTCGTTCGGCGGTGGCCCGGTGGCCCGGTGGCCCGGTGGCCCGGTGGCCCGGTGGCCCGGTGGCCCGGTGGCCCGGTGGCGTGGCGGATCAGGGGATCAAGGGATCAGCGGATCAGGCGCAGCGCGTCCGCGGCGGCGGGCGAGAGCTCGCTCTCGCGCAGTTCCGCCAGAGGCACCCAGCGGGCCGCCTCCGTCGAGCCGTCCGTCTCCGTGACCCGGGGTGTGCCGGGGCCGAGGACGACGGCGTAGAAGAGGGCGACGAGATGCCAGTGCGTACCGCCGCGCACGGTGGTGTACGCCCGGGTGTCCAGCAGCCGGGCCCCCGTCAGGGCGAGTCCCGTCTCCTCGCGCAGTTCGCGTTCGAGCGCTTCCACCGGCTGTTCGCCGTGGTCGATCCCGCCGCCCGGCAGATGCCACAGGCCCGGCGCGAAGACCGGGGAGCGGTCCGACAGACGGGCCAGGAGCAGCCGTTCGTCGTCCAGGGCTATCGCGTACGCCGAGACGCGCGAGCGGGGGAGGGGTGTGCCGTCCATCGTGCTCCTGACGTGGGGTGACGTGGGGCGGGGTGAGGTGGGGTGGGGCGGGATCCGGGGGACGGGGGCTCAGGCCGCGGACTCCCAGGCGGTGGTGAGGCCGTCCAGCCAGGCGGGCGGCAGTTCGGCCGCGTCCCATTCCTCCCGCAGCGGCGCGGGCGCCGCGACGAGACGTTCCAGGACGGCGATGCTGGTGGGGGAGTGGAGCAGCGAGTAGCGGCCGTGGATCGCGATGGGACTGCCGGGCCCGTACTCGGCGTACATCCGCAGCACCCGGGCCCGGTGCTCCGAGGCGAACGCGGTGAGCCGGCCCGCGTATCCGGCCCTGCGGCGGGCGGTCATCGTGCCGAGGACGGCGGTGAGGACTTGCTCGGACACCTCGGGGTCGAGTTCGGAGTCGGTGGTGAAGGAGAGATAGAGCGGCAGCACGGCCACCTTCGCCCGCTCGACCTCCATACGGGTGACGGGCGACCGGGGGCCGGGTGTGGTGGCCCCCGGCTCGGCGCCGACGGTGTCGCGCAGGGTGCGTTCGGCGAGGGCCGCGAGTCCGCCGGTGATCGTTTCGGCGCCGGCGAGCCAGCCGGACACGAACGGCTCGGCCTTCCCTTCGGGGAGACCGGAAAGACCGGGGACCCCGGGCAAACCGGCGGTGCCCTGGCCGGCCCGCGCGAGTGTGCCCAGCTCGTCGTGGGCCACGGCGAGCGCGCCCGCCTCGACGAGGCCGATCAGATGTTCCGCGTCGCCGGCGTGGACCCCGGCCCGGGCGAGCAGCTGGACGAGAGTCCGCTTCGCGTTGAGGACGTCGGCCGCGTGCAGACGCTGCCCGGCCTCCTCCACTTCCTCCGTCGAGTTCATGGGCTCCTCCTTCTCGCATGGGGCGCCGCCCGCCGCGAGCCTATGCCGCGCGGGCCCGTGTGAGGCGACGGGGCACACGGCAGGCACTCGTCCGGGCGCCCGCCGGACCCCGGGCGGACCGATCCGGGCCCGCTCCGACCGTCTTCGGACTCTCCCTGGACACCCGCTCGGCCGCCCCCTAGCGTGGGCGCGCCTCCTCACCGTAGAGGCAGTCGGTTCTTGATCGAGACGGAGTGGGACGGATCCGGACATGCACCCCTTCCGCGCGGCCGCCGAGGCCCGTGACATCGACGCCATCGAGACGCTCCTCGCCGACGAGGTCGTCTTCACCAGCCCCGTCGCCTTCAAGCCGTATCCGGGCAAGGCGATCACCCTCGCGATCCTGCGCGCGGTGATGCGGGTCTTCGAGGACTTCACGTACGTCCGCGAGATCGCCGACGCCGGTGGCCGCGACCATGCCCTCGTCTTCACCGCGAAGGTCGGCGGACGCGCCGTCCAGGGCTGCGACTTCCTCCACTTCGACGAGGACGGCAGGATCGACGACCTGACCGTCATGGTCCGCCCGCTCTCCGCCGCGCAGGCCCTCGCCGAGGCGATGGGCGCCCAGTTCGAGCGGATCGCGCGGGAGGCACAGCAGACGATGGAGGCGCAGGAGGCGCAGGAGGCGCAGGCTGTCGCCGAGGCGGAGGCCCGGGGCTGATCCCGGTCCGGCGTACGGCGCGGGGCCGGGCCGGACTCCGCGTACGGCTCGGATCCTGACCCCGGGCCCGTGACCCGGCCCCGGCCCTGGCCCGTGCGCCGGATGCCGTCACCGGCCCCGGTGGCTCTGGCCCGGCACCCATGGCACGGCCACCACCTGGACGTCGTCCTCGTAGACGATCCGCCCCGGATCCGCCGACTCGACGCGCACACACGGCACCTCGTGTGCCGCCAGCAACGCGATATAGCCCGGCACCCGTTCGAGCAGATGCCGGGCCGTGCCCTTGAACCAGGCGACGGCGCCCGGGTTCAGTGCGGGGTCGTAGACCCGGGGGTCGGTGGCCGACGGATCGGGATACGCGGCGTCGTACCAGTCGTTGGACTCCCGCCAGAACCGGTACTCCGCCGGGCTCAGCCGGCCGTCCCTGGCCAGCCCGTTGGCCAGGGCGAACACTCCCGGGAAGTGCCCTCGCGGATGGCGCGTCGTCCCCTGGAACCGCACGAAGCACGTCATGACGGCAGTATCCCGGGCCTCGCGCGCCGGGTCGACGCCCTGGCACCGTCTTCGTCACCCGGGCGGGCGGCAGGGCGAGTGGCCGGAGTGGCCGGGCAGGTGGGTCACGAGGGGGCGAAACTGCTGGTAGATTAGTTCTTGTCGCCGCGAGGAACACACCGAACGGCCGACAAACACCTAGTCCGGGTGGCGGAATGGCAGACGCGCTAGCTTGAGGTGCTAGTGCCCTTTATCGGGCGTGGGGGTTCAAGTCCCCCCTCGGACACAGCAGTTGGTTCGGCGGTGGGGTGATCGGATGAGAATCCGGTCACCCCACCGCCGTTTCGCGTTCCCGCGCCCGCCCCTGCCGGTGTCGTGCCACCCCGGTCCGGGGCACCGGCCGGCGCCGGCCGGCGGTGGCCCCCGCCGGGGTCGAACCGGCCGCCGCGGAGATACTGGTGTGCGGGTGTCAGTGGCGCGTGATAGTCACTACTCCACCGGGTGAGGCGGTCGTCGACTCCCACCCGACACGTACGAAACAAGGGGTGGGGACATGGCGTTGCTCCGTGACTGGGGGCGCACGCTGGCGAAGCGGGCCGGGCGGCCCGTCGCACAGGTACAGAAGGGGTCCGGTCATCCCGACGTGGCGCGGGCCCGGACGGCCGCCGAGGCGGGCGACTGGGAGACGCTGCGGGCGCTGTTCGAGGCGCGGCCCGAGGGCGAGGCATGGCGGGAGCTGCTGTGGGCGGCCGCCGGGTCCGCCGGGGTGGAGACCTGGATTCCGGGCGTGGCCGAGGCCGCGCCGGATGCCGCGCTGCCGCGGCTCGTGGCCGGGATCCGGTATGTCGACTGGGGCTGGGAGGCCCGCACCGGGGCACGCGCCTCGCAGGTGTCCCGCGAGCAGTTCCAGGTGTTCCACGAGCGGCTGCGGACGGCCGAGAAGTGGCTGTACGAGGCGGCCGAACTCGAGCCGGGCTGGGCCTCGCCCTGGTACGTGCTCCAGACCAGCGGCCGTGGTCTCCAGGTCGGCCAGGAGATCGCCCGCCGCCGGTTCGAGGCGACCGTACGCCGTGATCCGCGGCACGTCGGCGCGCACGAGCAGCACCTCCAGCAGGTCTGCGCGAAGTGGAGCGGTTCCCACGAGGAGATGCATGCCTTCGCGCGCGCGTCGGTGTTCGGCGCGCCCGCCGGCACCGCGCTCGGCCATCTCGTGGCCATCGCCCACCTCGAACAGTGGCTGGACCTCGAATCGGGTCCGGACGGGGAGTACATCACCTCGCCCGAGGTCGTGGCATCGCTGAACGAGGCCGCCGACCACTCGTACCGCCACCCGGACTACGTCCGCGAGGACGGGTGGCTGGAGCTGTACAACGCCTTCGCCATGGCCTTCGCGCTCTCGGGGGAGAAGACCACCGCGCGCGAGTGCTTCGACGCCATCGAGGGCCGGGTCAGCGAGTTCCCCTGGCAGTACATCGACCACATCGACCCGGCGGCCGCCTTCCGCAAGTGGGCCCGCTGACCCGCTTGGGCATCCGATCGGGCATCCGGCCGGGCAGCCGCTCGGCGGCCGGTCGCGAACGGACCGGACCGCTCCCCGGGCGGGACGTCCCGTCCCCGGCCGGCGCGGTCGTTCGCCCGTGTAAGCGAGTCCCGGGTCTTGCGGGCTTCCCGGGCCTCCCCGGCATGCGATCAGGACCGGTCGGCGCCGCGCGCGGGGTGACTCCCGCGCCGTAGCGGCCGATGGGACGTGACGTCACGCCGTATCCCGTACGTGCGAGTCGTCCGCCCCCGGTCGGCCCCGGTCCGTCCGTCCGCCCGCTCGTCCGTCCGCTCGACGCTCGCCGGTTCCGCCGTCGTCCCCTGCCGACCTCCCTGTCCTCTCCCTGACTTCTCGCCTTCTCGCCTTCTCTCCGTCTTCTTCCGCCCCGGCCACCGCGCGGGGCGCGCACCGAAGGACCTCACCAGGTGTCCCCATCCCAGACGTCCCACACCTTCCAGGTCGACCTGCGCGGCCTGGTCGACCTGCTCTCCCACCACCTCTACTCCAGCCCCCGCGTCTACCTGCGCGAACTGCTCCAGAACGCCGTCGACGCCATCACCGCCCGCCAGGCGCTCGACCCCGGCGCGCCCGGCGCCATCACCGTGCGCACCGGCGACACCCTCACCGTCACGGACACCGGTGTCGGCCTGACCGAGGCCGACGTCCACCGCTTCCTCGCCACCATCGGGCGCAGCTCCAAGCGGACCGCCGACGGTGCCTTCGACGGCGCCGGACTCGACGCCGCGCGCGGCGAGTTCATCGGACAGTTCGGCATCGGCCTGCTCGCCTGCTTTGTCGTCGCCGACGAGATCACGGTCCTCAGCCGGTCCGCCGCCGACCCGGCCGCGCCCGCCGTCGAGTGGCGCGGCCACTCCGACGGCCGCTACACCCTGCGGACCCTGCCCGCCTCCGCCGTCCCCGAGCCCGGCACCACCGTGCGGCTGACCCCGCGCGCGGACAACGCCGAATGGACCACCCCCGAGCGGGTCGTGGAGCTCGCCCGGCACTACGGCGGACTGCTCCGGCACGAGGTCACCGTCGTCACCGCGCGCGGCGAGTCCCACCGCGTCAACGAGGCGCCGCCGTGGGAGCGGGACCACCGTTCCCCGCTCGCCCGCCGCGAGGCGCTCACCACGTACTGCCGCACCCTCTTCGACTTCACCCCGCTCGACACCATCGAGCTGGACCTCCCGGCGGCCGGGCTGCGCGGTGTCGCGTACGTCCTGCCCACCGCCGTCAGCCCCGCCCAGCGCGCCGGCCACCGGGTCCACCTCAAGGGCATGCTGCTGACCGACCAGGCGCCCGAACTCCTTCCGGACTGGGCGTTCTTCGTGCGCTGCGTGGTCGACACGACCAGCCTGCGGCCCACCGCCTCCCGGGAGTCGCTGTACGAGGACGGCACGCTGTCCGCCGTACGCGATGCCCTCGGCGACCGGATCCGCGACTGGCTCACCGGCCTCGCCGCCAGTGACCCGGCGCTGCTGCACCGCTTCATCGACACCCACCACCTCGCGGTCAAGGCGCTCGCCCGCTACGACGACGAGCTGCTGCGGATCGTGCTGCCGTGGCTGCCGTTCGAGACCACCGACGGCAACGTCACCCTGGAGGAGTTCGCCCGCACCCACCCGGCGCTCCTGGTGACCCGCAGCGTCGAGGAGTTCCGGCAGGTCGCGCCGATCGCCTCGGCCGCCGGTCTCGGCGTCGTCAACGGCGGCTACACCTACGACCACGACCTGGTCCACCGGCTGCCCGAGGTCCGCCCCGGCACGTCGGTCACCGATCTAGACCCGGCCACCGTCACCGCCCACCTCGACGCCGTCGACCCCACCGCCGAACTGCGCGCCGCGGCCTTCCTGACCGTCGCCCGCGAGACCGTCGGCCTGCACGACTGCGATGTCGTCCTGCGCGACTTCCAGCCCGTCACCGCGCCCGCGCTGCTCCTCGACAACCGCGAGGCGCGCCACGAGCGGACCCGGTCCGGCCTCGCCGCCGACAGCGACGGACTGTGGGCCGACATCCTCGGCTCCCTGCGCCAGGAGACCCCGCGCGCCCAGCTCGTCCTGAACCACCTCAACCCGCTGGTCCGCCAGGCCGTCACGATTACCGAGCGCGGCCTCGCCGTCACCACCGCCGAGGCCCTGTACGGGCAGGCGCTGCTGCTCAGCCGCCGGCCGCTCAAGGCGAGCGAGAGCGCCCTGCTCAACCGCGCCTTCATCGGCCTGCTCACCCACGCCATGCACCACCCCGGCACCACCGCCCCGGGGTCCACCACCCCCGGCGACGACGCTCCCGGCACCGAGCCCCGGAAGGACTTCTAGATGCTCGACACCCCCGAGGCCGTGTTCGAAGCCCTGCGCGAGAACCACGAGCGCCCGCACGGCCTGCAGCGCACCGTCACCGCCGAGGAACTCGCCGAGGCGGCCGAGCCCTTCGACAAGCCCGACATCCTCGTCACCGCCCTGCTGGAACTGATGTCGGCGTACGAGTTCACCGGCGAACACCGCAAGGCGCCCGTCGTCTTCGCCCGGCTCCTCAAGCTCTGGGACACCGTGCCCGAGTCCTTCAGCGAGTGGGAGGCCCGCCAGGTCTTCTGGCGCTTCAAGTGGGTGACCACCTCCCTGCTCCAGGTGCCCGACGTGCCGCTGGCCACCCTCCACGGCTGGACCGACCGGATGCGCGAGCGGTACGAGGCCGCCGGTCACGGCGTCCAGCCGGTCGCCGCCATGCGCTACCACATCGCCACCCACACGGGCATCGGTGTCGACGACGCCTACGACCTGTGGGCCACCCGGCCCCGCACCGAGCTGAGCGACTGCGAGGCGTGCGAGACCCGGGCGCGGGCCTCGCACCTCGTACGGGCCGGTGACGACGAGGCGGCCCTCGCCACCTGGGGCCCGGTCTTCGACCGCAGCCAGAGCTGCTCCGAGGAACCCCAGACCAGTCAGGCCCGCGCCCTGCTGCCGCTGCTGCGCACCGGCCGGCTCGACGAGGCCCGCTCGTTCCATCTCACCGGCTACCGCCAGGTCCGCGGCAACACCGGCATGCAGGCCGAGGTCGGCCTGCACCTGGAGTTCTGCGCGCTGTCCCGCAACGAGGGCCGGGGCCTGGAGATCCTCGCCGAGAACCGCCCGCTGTTCGCCGCCGACGGCGCCCCGTTCGCCCGTCTGCACTTCCTCACCGGTGTCGAGGTGCTGCTGGCCCGGCTCGCCGAGGACGGCCACGGCGACACTCCGGTCGCCGGACCGGCCGGCCGGGAATGGACCGCCGGGACGCTTCTGGCCCATGTCCGGGCCGAGGCGGACCGGCTCGCCACCGCCTTCGACCGGCGCAACGGCACCGGCGCCGTCGGCGAGGCCCGCACGGCACGCCTCGCCCGGCGCCCGCTGCTCGACGAGCCGCTGCCGCTCGGGCTGCGCGCCTTCGCGACCCGTCCCGCCGGGACGGCGTCGTCGTCCGGCCCCGTGCTCGCACCCGCACCGGCCCTCGCCACCGTGACCGCGATCCCCGACGACTTCGTGGCCCTCGTCCACGAGGCGCGCAGGCTCGAACTCGACGGAAACCCCGGCGCGGAACGGCTCTGGACCCGGATCGGCGAGCGCCTCGCCGACGGCACCGCCCCCGAGCCCGTGCCGTACGACGGTGAACTCGGCCCCGAGGAGCGGCTGCGCGCCGAACTCGCCGATCACGAGGCCACCCAGCAGGCGAAGACGGACCGGCACACCGAGGGCGTGGCCTGGCTGGCCCGCGCCGCCGGGCTGTACGAGCAGGCCGGTATGCCCTGGCACGCGCTGGCCGCCCGGGCCCGCGCCCTGGCGTGGCGCGCCGAGGTCGAGCCCGGAGGCGAGTCCGCCGCCGAGGCCGATTCCGCGTCCGGCGTCGAGCCCGGGGACGCGGCCGGCACCGGGTCGGAGTCCGATTCCGGGGCCGAGTCCGGTGTCGAGTCGCCCACGGGTGCCGCTCCGGCGGCGCAGAGCGTGGCCGAGACCGCCGGCGCAGCCCTCGACGCGCTTGTGTCCGAGGCCGAACAGCTCCTCACCAAGGCCCCGTTCACGGGCGAGAGCCCCGGTGCGGGAGAGGCCCTGTACGGCGCCGACCTGGGCAAGGCCCGCGCCGTCGAATACCTCACCCTCCTCAACTCCCGTACTTTCTCCCTCCTTCAGGGGACACTGGCCGAGGCGCACAAGCGAGGGGGCGAGCCCTCGAAGGAGGCGCTCGCGCGGGTGGAGGAGAGCGCCCGTACGCTGCGGGCCGAGGCCGAGCGGCTCTCCCTGCCGCACCAGGCCGCCAACTCCCGCGCGTACATCGCCGACATGGCCGGCAGCCTCGGCGACCTGGAGCGCGCCGAGACCGAACTGCGCGCCGCCCTCGTGGACGTGGCCGCCTCCGGCCGGCCGTGGCGCGGTTCGCGCGTACGTGCCCTACTCGCCCGGCTGTTGATGGCCAAGGAGCAGCCGGCCGAGGCCGTGGAGCTGCTGCACCAGGCGATCGCCGACGCCGTCCGCTACGACGACAGTGCCTTCCCGCTGGCTCCCACGTACGCGCTGCTCGGTCACGCCGCCTCACACATGGGCGACTTCGGCGGCGCGGTACGTCATCTCTCCGAGGCCGCGGCCCGGTTCGACCAGGCCGGGTCGTTCGAGGACGCCACCGACTCCCGGCTCCAGCTCGCCGACGTACTGGCGCGCTCCGGCCAACAGGCCGACGCCGTCGCCGTCCTGGAGTCCGTGCTGGCCGGCACCGGCGACGAGACGGCGCCCGCGCTCGACGAGCGGCTGCTCGCCCAGGCTCGGCTGACGCTCGCGCGCGGGCTGCGGGACCTGGAGGAGTACCTGCCGGCGGCCGAGGAGTTCCTGCGTGTGGCCGACACCGTCGCCGGCTGGCAGGAGGACCGCCACATCCACACCATGGTCGCCGCGGACGCCGCCGTCGCGCTGGCGATGGCCGACCGCCCGGAGGCGGCGGACACCGCGTACGCCCGCGCCCTCGCCGCCCACGAGGAGGCGCCCAACTGGCCGCGGATCGCGGAGATGACGCGCGAGTTCGCCCGGCTCGCGATGACGGCCGGGGCGGACGACGCCCTCGACACCGCGCTCGCGCACCTGGCCCGGGCGGACGCCGTGCTGGCCGCCGTACCGGAGGACACCACGGACTTCGCGCACTGGTACGAGACGGGATCCGTCCACTACCGCCGCGCCCGCGTCCTCGCCAGTGCCGAACGCTTCCCCGAGGCCCTGGCCGAGGCGGAGGCGGCCATCGCCGCGCACGAACGCGGCGGCAAGGAAGGCGAGTTCCCGCGCGCCGAGGCCATTCGCATCGCGGCCCTGATCGAGGGCAACGGGCTGGAGCGCCCGACCGACGCGATCACCCGGCTGACCGAGGCGATCGCGCGCTGCCGCGCGGCCGGGATGGAGGAGGCGGCGGGCATCCTGGACGCGCTGCGCCAGGACTATCTGGACCGCTGAGACCGGGCCGGGCGGGCGCTGACGCCCCTCCGGCGCGGGCGTCGGCCGTGAACATCGAGAAATCGAGAAGGCGGGAACATGACGGAGGCGTACGCGCCGGCCGGTCGGCGAAGTCCGGAGGCCGCCGGCGCGGAGCCGGCGGCCGGCCCGGAGTAAGAGGCGGGAACCCAGCCGGTGCCCCCACCGGATGGGGGCCCGGCGGAAGACACCGGCCCGCAGGCCGGCGTAGGTGAGAAGCAGGCCGGCGTAGGCGAGACGCGGGACTGCCCCGCGTGCGGCGCCGGGATGCCGGTCGACCCGCGGTTCGTGGTGTGGTGCGCGGCCTGCGGCTGGAACGCGGACCCCGAAGCCGGGGTGCGGCGGCAGGACACGGGACTGTTCGAGCGGGTGCGGTCCGGGATGGCCCGGCGCCACGGCGAGCAGTTGTACGCGGAGCTGGCGCGGGCCGAGCCGGGCGCGGGCCGCCCGGCCGGCGGCGCGCGCGTGCTCGCGTCGCTCCTCGCGCTGCTGGTGCACGGGGTCACCGTGGCGCTGGCCGCGGCGGGGCTGTGGCTGTGGCTGCTGACCGCACGGTGGGGCGAGGGTCTGCAGCCCGTCATCGGCGTACTGCTCCTGGGACTGGCGGTCCTCCTGCGGCCCCGCTTCGGCAGCACCGCCCGGCTGCGGAAGAGCGAGACGGTGCTCGAACGGTCCGACGCCCCGCACCTCTTCGCCCTGCTCGACGAGGTCGCGGCGGCCGTCGGCACGCGCGGCGTCGACATCGTCGTGGTCGAGGCGGACGCGAACGCCGGTGTGCGGACCCACGGGCTGCGGCAGCGGCGGGTGCTGTGGCTCGGCATGAGCCTGTGGGCCGTGCTGAGCCCACAGGAGCGGGTCGCCCTGCTGGGTCACGAGTTCGGCCACTACGCCCACGGCGACACCCGCCACTCGCTGCTCGTGGGCAGCGCGCTGCGGACACTTGGCGAGTGGCGGTACGTGCTCACCGGGTTTCCCACGACCAGCCTTCTGGAGCAGGCCGCCGGCCTGCTGACCCTGCTGCCCCGTTGGGGTGTGCAGGGCCTGATCCTGCTGCTCGACCAGGCGACCCTGCGTTCCTCCCGGCGGTCCGAGTACCAGGGCGTGTTTCGAAAGTAGCTCCGTCCGCCCGGAGGGCGGGGCCTGCGGCGTCTGGTGCACTGCGCTCGCTTCGCTCGCTCCGTCTCGGCGCTT
>NZ_JBEYZX010000048.1:0-48015 GCF_040646255.1 Streptomyces sp. NPDC046203
ACACGCTCGGATTCCGCGCCGACGCCGACTTCCCGATCCACGACGGATACCGGATCGTCCAGGCGACACCCCCCGGCTCCGCCTGCTCGGTATCGCCTGCACCGGTATCGGAGGAACAAGCGTCGTGACCCGTCACCCCGATGTCCTCGATCCCGTCATCCCCCGGTTCTGCGCCCAGACCGGCGCCTCGCTGCCCCTCGCGTGGGAGCTCGCCTGGTCGGAGCCGGACCGGGCCGGGGAGACGGTGCTGCGGCTCGCGCCGCCGCCCGCGCCCCGGGAACTCGACCGCCTCGTCTGGCCGCGCCGGCTGCCCGCCGGCGTGGTGCTTCGTACGCCCCGGGGCGTACGGGTCCAGGAGACGCCGGTGCCGTTCCTGGAGGACGGCGACGCCGTGACGGTCCTCTTCGGTACGGAGCCGCCCGCGTTCGCCGAGGTGCCACGCCCGGTCGGCGCGCTCCTCGCCGAGGGCGCGACCGCGGCCGCCGTGCGCGAGCGGTGGGGAGGGGACGAGGAGACGGTGGACCACCTTCTGGTGGGGCTGCTGCGGCTCGGCCTGCTGGCGTCCGACCCGGCGCCCGGCACCACCGACGTCCTCGCCGCCGCCTCGGCGGATCCGGCGAACGGACCGCTGCTGGTACGGGAAGCGTGGACGAGGGCCGTGGAACGGGAGCCGGGCACCCGGGTCCTGGCCGCGCTCCCCACGGGCAACTTCCTCAAGGTCGGCGAGGCGGCCCTGCATCTGTGGCGGGGCGCGGAGACGGGGGCTGGGACGGGGACGGGAACGGGGGCGGGGGCCGACGGCGGTGTGCCGTACGGCTCTCTTCCCGAGCGGCTCCACGCGCTGGCGGACCGAATGCTCCTCGCCGGCATGCTCCGGGCCGTCACGGCCGGCTGACCGGGTTCGATGTGGTCGGGGCCCGGTGTGGCCAGGGCCCGGTGTGGCCGGGCGGGTCCTGCCCGGCCACACGTCGAGAGGCGCCATGCACGAACGGCGGGTGGCGGGCCGAACGGGACGTGACCGGCCCCCGCCCGGCCCGCACCCGGTTCGCGTCCGGTTCGCACCCGCTTCGCGTCCGGTCCCCGCCCGTACTGCCACGCCAGGCCGAAGAACGGGCCCGAGAGCGGGCCGGAGAGAGGACAACCCTTGAGTGACCCGATTGCCGACGCGCTGGCCGCACTGACCCGTCCGGGGATGGGCACCGAGAACGCAGGCCCCGCCCTGCGGGCCTTCGCCACGATGTCGCGCCCGCGCACGGTGCTGGAGGTGGGCGCGGGGTCGTCGACCCTGCATCTGCTGCTGGGGCTGGCCGACGCCCGCGCCGAGGCGGCGCGCGACCGGCGGATCATCGGCGGTGAGAGCCCGGAACCCGAGCGCGCCTCCGTCCTGCATCCCCGTGCCGCGCTGGCGGACTACGCCCCGAGGCTGCTCGTCGTCGACGACATCTCCGTGCCGGGCACCTCCGCGGACCAGGTGCTCCAGGCCGCTCGCGCGCTGGGCCTCGACGACATGCTGACGTTCATCGAACGGGACTTCTTCGACCTGACGGACGAGGAACTCGATTCCTGGGGGCCGCTGGACCTGGTCTGGCTGGACGCCGGCACCCAGGCCGACGACGCCGCGTTCCTCACCTCCCTGTGGCCCCGGGTGCCCCTGGGCGGCACCGTCGTCCTGCACGAGCCGTACATCGCCACCACCGTCGAGACCCGCGACCCCGAGGGACGTACGCGCGTGGCGGGCCGGATCGTGCCGACCCCGCTGCTCCAGGAGCTGCGCCGGCAGGCCGCCGCCGGGGGCGGGGGGATGGACGTGCTCGCGCTCGACGAACCGCACAAGCACCGGCAGACGGGGCTGCTGCTGATCCGCAAGCGGGAGACATGGGAGGGCGACCGGGGCACCTCCTTCTCCGAGGAGCTGGCGGCACTGGGCGAGACGGACTCCGCCACACCGCCCCTGCTCGACCCGCCGGCCGCCCCTGCGGGCCCCGCCCGCCCCGCGGGCTCCACCGCCCCCGCCACTCCCACCGGCCCGACCACTCCCGCCGGCGCCGTCCCCGAACAGCCCGCCGCCCGCGAGGCGGAGGACCCCGCGAGGGCCCTCGTCGCCGCGCTGGCCGACGAGACCCGGCGCAGGGTCTACAGCGCCGTCGTCCTGCTCCCCGACACCGCCCAGGGTGTCGCGGAGCGGCTGGGGCTGGCTCCGGCGCGCGGCGCGAAGGCGCTCGCCGCACTGGAGCAGGCCGGTCTCGTCACCCGGACGGGAGACGGCTGGTCGGCGGTGGACGACGTGTGGCGGGAGGCGTCCCCGCGCCGGGAGCGGCCGCCCGCGCCGGTGGTCATCCCCGCGAAGCGCGGCAAGCGGCTGGTGTTCCTCAAGGAGCTCGTACGGCTCTTCGAACCGGACCGGCGCTACCCGGAGCGCTCCGTGAACGACCTCCTGCGGGAGGTCCACCCCGATGTGGCCGCGCTGCGCCGCTATCTGGTGGAGGAGCAGCTGCTCGCCCGGGCCGACGGCCAGTACTGGCGGCTCCGAAAGACCTGAGGGGCGGGGGGGCTGAGGGCCTGTAGGGGCTTGTGGGGTCGGAGGGGCGACCAGGTCGCGTCCGGCGGTCGCCCGGCCCCTCCCGGGCCCCGGCCCCCTGTCCGTACGTCCCCCGCCCCTGTCCGTACGCCCCCCCTGTCCGTACGCCCCCCCTGCCCGTACGTCCCCCGCCGCTCCCGCTTCCCCTCGCCCGCCCTCCGTCCCCGCCGTCTCCTCCCGCCCCCCGCCCTCCGTCCCCGCACCCCGGGGCCGGAGGGCGGGCTGCTTCGTACCGGGATCCGGGCGCCTCCGGGCCCGCGGCGGGCTGCCCGGTGTGCTCGGCCGTCAAACCTCGCCGACCCGGTTTCTTCCGTCCCACAGGACCCGGTTCACCCCGTCCGCCCCTTCCGCACCGGAGTCGGCGTTCGCTATGCGGACGATCAGAACAAGCCACCCAGGAACCTCGTCCGACCGAGGGTGCGACATCCGCACGACACACCCCGGAAACATGCCCCGGGCCAGGTTCCACGGGACCAAGCGGATTCTTGACGATCATCTTCCGGTTGACGAAACGTCCGGTCAACGAACGCCCACGTACGCGCACCGAACGCCTTTCGGCCAAGTTGTTGACGCGCTCCTGACAGGTGCCTTCCGGGGCTGCCAATGTCTCCCCCGGCTCAACGTCGCATCAACGTTCACCTGATCACCCGAACGTGTTGCGCCGTGCTTCACAGCGCTGTTGCTCCGCCGGGCGGCTCCCCCAGCCGTCCGGTACCCCCCTCGCAAAGGAGTCCGCGTGAGATCCACGCCCAGCCGCCGCGCCACCGCGACCGGCGCGCTCATCGCCGCCGCCGCCATGATCGTGGTCGGCGTCCAGACCGGCACCGCCGCCGCGTCGAACGGTGCCGCGTCCAAGGCCCCGGTCGCCGGCAAGGAGAACCCCGGCAAGATGCCGGCCAAGCTCTCCCCCGCCCAGCGCGCCTCGCTGATCAAGGCCGCCGAGACGGACTCGGCCAAGACGGCGAAGAAGCTCGGCCTCGCCGCCCAGGAGAAGCTGGTCGTCCGTGACGTCGTCAAGGACGTGGACGGCACCGTCCACACCCGCTACGAGCGCACCCTCGACGGACTGCCCGTCCTCGGTGGCGACCTGATCGTCGCCGAGAACACCGCGGGTTCGACCGTGTCGGTCGACAAGGCCACCAAGGCCGACATCACCAAGGTCGACACCGCGGCCTCCGCCGCCACCGTCGCCCCGGCCGCCGCCGAGAAGCAGGCCCTCGGCCGCGCCTCCGCGAAGGGCTCCACGAAGGCCAAGGCCGACCGCGCCCCGCGCAAGGTCGTCTGGGCCGCCGACGGCAAGCCCGTCCTCGCGTACGAGACCGTCGTCGGCGGCCTCCAGCACGACGGCACGCCCAACGAGCTGCACGTCGTCACGGACGCCAAGACCGGCGCCAAGCTGTACGAGTGGCAGGGCGTCGAGACCGGCGTCGGCAACACGCAGTACAGCGGCCAGGTCACCCTGGGCACCTCCGGCTCGTACACCCTGACGGACGCCGGGCGCGGCGGCCACAAGACGTACAACCTGAACAACGGTACGTCCGGCACCGGCACGCTGTTCAGCAACACCACCGACACCTGGGGCAACGGCCTGCCGGCCAACAAGGAGACCGCCGGCGCCGACGCGCACTACGGTGCGGCGCTCACCTGGGACTACTACAAGAACGTGCACGGCCGCACCGGTATCCGCGGTGACGGTGTCGCCGCGTACTCCCGCGTCCACTACAGCAGCGGGTACGTCAACGCCTTCTGGCAGGACTCCTGCTTCTGCATGACGTACGGCGACGGCTCCGGCAACGCCAAGCCGCTCACGTCCATCGACGTGGCCGCGCACGAGATGTCGCACGGCGTCACCGCCGCCACGGCGGGCCTCGTCTACAGCGGCGAGTCCGGCGGCCTCAACGAGGCCACCTCGGACATCTTCGCGGCGGCGGTCGAGTTCTACGCCAACAACCCGAGCGACCCGGGTGACTACCTGGTCGGCGAGAAGATCGACATCAACGGCAACGGCACGCCGCTGCGTTACATGGACAAGCCGTCCAAGGACGGCGCGTCCAAGGACGCGTGGTACTCCGGCATCGGCAGCGTCGACGTCCACTACTCGTCGGGCCCGGCCAACCACTTCTTCTACCTGCTGTCCGAGGGCAGCGGCGCGAAGGTCATCAACGGCGTGAGCTACAACTCGCCGACCTCCGACGGCCTGCCCGTCACCGGCATCGGCCGGGACAAGGCCGAGAAGATCTGGTTCCGGGCGCTGAGCACCAAGTTCACGTCCTCCACCAACTACGCGGCCGCCCGTACCGGCACCGTCGCGGCGGCCACCGACCTGTACGGCGCGGGCAGCGCCGAGGTCACGGCCGTCGAGAACGCCTGGGCCGGCATCAACGTCGGCACCCGCCCCGGTGGCGGCAACCCGCCCGGCACCGGCACGGTGTTCAGCAACAACACCCAGGTCGCCATCGCCGACGGCGGCGCCGCGGCGGTCACCTCGTCGCTGAACGTCACCGGCATCACCGGCAACGCGCCCTCCAACCTCCAGGTCGGCGTGGACATCATCCACACCTGGCGCGGTGACCTCAAGATCGACCTCGTCGGTCCCAGCGGAGCGGTCTACGCCCTCAAGGCGGCCAACATCTCCGACTCGGCCGACAACGTCCAGGAGACCTACACCGTCAACGCCTCCAGCGAGGTCGCGAACGGCACCTGGAAGCTCCGTGTCCAGGACATGTACTCCGGCGACACCGGCTACATCAACGGCTTCAAGCTGACCTTCCCGTAAATCCGGGAAGTGCCGGGAAGTGCGGGGAAGCGTCGGCAAGCGCATGACGCCGACAGGCATCCGGCGGTCCTACCGCCGCCGGACCTGACCCCGCACCGCGTCACCACCTCGCATCACCAGGACGGTCCTCAGGGCGACTTCGCCCGGAGGGCCGTCTTCGGCGTGTCCGGGGCTTGTGTGTGGGGGGGGCGCCGGGCGTACGTCCGTAGTCCCGGCCCGTTCAGCGGTCGCCCCGTTCAGCGCCCGCCGCGTTCACTGGTCGCCGGCGGCCAGGAGGTCCGCGAAGTGCCGCGCCGCCTCGGGGGGAGCCTCCGGGAGGCCCTGCAACGGCGCTTCGACCTCCCCGCCGCCACCGCCGGCCTCGCCCACCCCCTCTGGAGAAACGGCCCATGCTCTACCTCACGGTCCCTGGCTGGACCGGCTCCGGCCCCGACCACTGGCAGACCCATCTCGAAGAGACCTACGAGGGTTTCCTGCGGGTCATCCAGGACGACTGGGACACCGTCGAACGCGACGGCTGGGTCGCCCGGCTCGACGCCGCCGTGCGCGCCGCCGACGACGAGGTCTTCCTCGTCGGGCACAGTTGCGGAGCGGTGACCGTCGCCCAGTGGGCCGCCATCCACCACGACGCCCGGGTCGCCGGCGCGCTCCTGGTCGCCCCTGCCGACGTCGAGGCCCCGGGCGCTCCCGGAGCCATCACGCCTCAAGCTCCGCTGTCCACAGTCAGGTTGAGGATGAGAACGCACCTGGTGCTCTCCGACAACGACCCCTTCCTCTCGCTCGAACGGGGCCTGGACCTGGCCGAGTTGGGGCAGCACCGTCGAAGTGGTCCCGGGCGGCGGACACTTGGCCACCTCGGACGGCTACGGCCGATGGGACCACGTCGCCACTCTGATCGCACGGCACTCCGCGACCACCCTCGTACCGAAAGCGGGATCCGGCACCCGCAGGCAGTAGGTTCCTTCTCCTCAGCGCCCGCCACCCCCCGTTTCCGCGTCCGGGAGCAGGCGGACCGGAGTGACCTCGCGCGCGAAGACGACGGCGTCGAACCAGCCCGCGAGAGAGCCGCCGGAGAGGTGGTGGCCGGCGTCGTCGGCGGGGTCGTAGTGGGGGCCGAGCAGCCGCGTCCTGGTCCAGGCGTCGAGCCAGGTCCGTACGGGAGCCGGGCTGTCGGCGCGCAGGTCCAGCAGATAGACGTCCGGCCCGGCGGCGCCCAGGACCGTCTCGGCGAAGTCCGCCGGCGGCGCGGGCAGCGGGTACGGGGCCGTGCCGTGATGGAACAGCTGGCCGAGCGATACGTAACCGGACCCGAAGTGCTCGCGGAGGCGGCCGCCCGCGCTCCGGTGCGTCACCGGTGCGAAGCCGGAGGACGAGACGGTACGCGGACGGCCGTCGGCGGTGTGCGCGATGCCGCCCCACCAGACGATCCGTTCCCCGGTGCGTTCGTACGACCGGATCACGTCCTCGGCCAGCGCCGACTCCAGGCCCGCGGGGTCGCCCGGCTGGAAGTCCGGGCGGCGCGGATCGCCGACGGATCCGGCGAACCGGACCTGGTCGCCGGGGTGCAGGCGGTTGAAGGCGCGCATCCAGCGGACGAGGCCGAGGATCTCCTCGGTCCGCCAGAACGACCGGGCGCCGGCCAGGATCGCGCGCGGGTCCCCCGCCCCGGTGGCGAGGTACGCGTCGAGGCCGAGCCGTACCGGATCGTCCCCCTCCAGCGCGAGCGAACGGAATCCCAGCTCCTCCACCAGGAACCGGACCATCCGGTGCGACAGGACGGACAGTTCGTGGGACTGGCGGGTCGAGGTGCCGAGCGCGACGACCCGGGCATCGCGCACGATGCCGGCCAGCGGCCGGAGATCGGCCGTCGGAGCCCCGGGATCGAACGTGGTGAGGGGGTGCGCCCGCCGCCCGATCCACGCGGCAGCCGCTGCGGCCACCTCATCGGTCACCCCGCCGACCTCTTCGCCGCTCACCTTGCCGGCCCCCTCGCCAGCCGTTGTCCCGCTCATGACCGAACCTCCTTCACAGGAGAGGCAGTTCGCGGGTCACGGCTTACGCTGCGGCCCGCGTCGCGGCCGGTGCCGCGCACAGCAGCCTCGGACATCAACCGAGGTCGAGGTCAAGCCGAGGCGACCGGCGGGGCAGCCACCGTGCCGGTCGCCGAAGGACGCGCCCGTAGCCTGAGGAACATGGACGAGACACCCCACGCCCGGCCCCCGATATCCCGTGTACGAGTTCTGCTCGCCGACGACGAGACGATGATCCGGGCAGGGGTACGGGCGATCCTCGCCACCGACCCGGGGATCGAGGTGGTCGCGGAGGCCGGCGACGGCCACGAGGCGGTCGCGCTCACGCTCGTCCACCGGCCCGACGTCGTCCTCCTCGACATCCGGATGCCCCGGCTCGACGGCCTCGGCGCGGCCGAGGAGCTGCGGCGGGTGGCGCCGGGCACGGCGCTCGTCGTCCTCACCACCTTCTCCGAGGACGCGTACATCGAGCGGGCGCTGGCCTGCGGGGTGAGCGGGTTCCTGCTGAAGTCCGGGGATCCGCGGGAACTGATCGCGGGGGTACGGGCGGTCGCCGAGGGCGCCGCGTTCCTCTCCCCCGCCGTGGCCCGCCGGGTCATCGACACCCTCGGCGGCGCCCGTCTCACCCGCGCCGCCGACGCGCGCGCCCGGCTCGGCGGGCTGACGGGGCGTGAGCGGGACGTGGTGGCGTTGGTCGGCGCGGGACTGTCCAACCAGGAGATCGCCGCGCGTCTGCACGTGGTCGAGGCCACCGTGAAGGCGCACGTCAGTGCGGTCCTCGGCCGGCTCGGGCTGCGCAACCGGGTGCGGCTCGCGATCCTCGCGCACGAGGCGGGCCTGGTCCCCGATGCCTGACGGCGTCCGCGCCCGCGCACGGGTGCGGGTGCGGGTGCGGGCGCGGGTGCGGGTGCGGGTGCGGGTGCTCGACGGGCTGCTGTGGCTGCTGCTGTGCGTCCCGGTCGTCCTGTTCTCCGCCCCGGACGACGGCGGTTCATGGCACCGGGTCGCCGCCGGTGCGGCAGTGCTCGCGGCAGGGATGGCCCTCGGCCGGCGGTGGCCGACAGTGCCGCTGGTCCTGGCGGCCGCGGGCTCGCTGGCCGTCAGTCCGGAGCTGTTCACACCCCCGTACGCGCTCGCGCTGGTCGCCTTCGGCTATCTCGCCGGACGCCGCGCGGAGCGGACCCGGCCCGCGCTGTGGCTGTTCGCGGCGGTACCAGTGGCCGGACTCGCCCGGATCCTGGCCACCGGCGGCGCGCTCACCCAGTGGTTCGCGCTGCTGCTCTCGGGGGCGCTCACCCTCGTCGCGCCCTGGCTGATCGGACGGTACGTACGCCAGTACGACCGGCTGGTGCGGAGCGGCTGGGAACTGGCCGACCGGATGGAACGCGAACAGGAGGCGGTCGCCGACCGGGAGCGGCTGCGCGAACGGTCCCGGATCGCGGGCGACATGCACGACTCCCTCGGCCACGACCTGGCGCTGCTCGCACTGCGCGCCGGCGCGCTCGAACTCGACCCGGCGCTCGGCCCCGAGCAGCAGCGCGCGGCCGGCGAACTGCGGCGCGCGGCGGCCGACGCGACGGGCCGGCTGCGGGACATCATCGGCGTACTGCGCGAGGACGGCGAGGACGCCCCGGTCGCGCCGCCGGACGAGTCGGTCGCCGACCTGGTGGCCCGCGCCCGCGCCTCCGGACTGACCGTCGCCCTCGACGACACGACGGGCCCGGTCCCCGGCATGACCGCCCGCGCCGTCCACCGCGTGATCCAGGAGGGCCTGACCAACGCCGCCAAACACGCCCCCGGAGCCCCGGTCCGGGTCCGGGTCCACACCCCCGACGGCACCCATGTCCACGCCGACGTCACCACCCCGCCCGCCGACGGCACCCCGGGCCCCGGCCTCGCGTCCGGCGGCACCGGCCTGGTCGGCCTCGACGAACGGGTCCGCCTCGCGGGCGGCACCCTCCGCCACGGCGCCACCCCCGAGGGCGGTTTCACCCTGTCGGCCGCCCTCCCCCTGCGCTCCCCCAGCCCCCGGCCGACCGCCCCGCGCTCGGCCCGCGAACTGGACCTGGCCCGCCGCCAGGTACGCCGGGGCCTCGCCCAGGCCATCTGGATCCCGCTGGCCCTGCTCACCGCCCTCGGCACCCTGATGGCGGGCGTCGGCCTGTACACCCAGCACCAGACCTACCTGGAGCCCGAGGACTACACCCGCCTCCACGTCGGCACCCCACGCCCGTACATCACCCCGTTCCTCCCCGCCCGCCCCCTCGACGGCCCTCCCCACGCGGCCCCACCCGAACCCCACGGCATGGACGAGTGCTTCTACTACCGCTCGACGCTGCTGGCGGCGATCCCGGTCTATCGCCTGTGTTACGAGGACGGCCACTTGGCGGACAAGAGCAAGCTGCCCTGATTCCCCCCTCTTTCCCCCTCCTCCCCACCCCCACCGGCAGACGGGTACCACCCAACACCCGCCCACCCCCTCCCCTCCCACTCAAGCGGGAGGGGTGCGGGGCGGTGCGCGGACGACGGACGGGAGCGGGGGCCGGGAAGGGGGTCGTGTTCGAAACGTAAAGCGTGATTTGTGGCGCGGGAGTAGAGCGCTTCACGCACTACGGAGGCGCCCGCGCCGTAAATCATGCAGTGCAGAACACGACCCCCGGACCGGCCCCCGCGCACCCACCACAAACCCCAGCGCACCACCCCGCAACCCCGAACGCGCCCCCACGCCCCGCCACGCCCACCCGCACAGCGCAGCGCACCGCACCGCCCCGCGCTACCCCACCCCACCCGCAAAGCCCAGCGCAGCGCCCCGCACCCCACCCGGAACCGCCACCAGCCCCATCTCCGCCACCCCCGCCAGCAACGCGTGCGCGGGCAGCACCCGCACCGCGCACCCGAACGCCCCGGTCCGGTCCAGCGACAGCGCACCTTCGTACGGCATCCGGCCGTCGAGGTCGGGCCCGCCGCCCGCCGGTTTGAGGATGCTGACACGTGGGTCGAGGATCCGGTCGTCGGCGTCGACGCGGCCGGTCACGGCCTGGACCTCGACGTCTTCGGGCGTGAGGCCGCCGAGGTCGACGCGTACCCGGACGCCGGGGGTGGCGCCGAGTTCCGCGTCACCGGCGACCCCGTTCACCCCGACCCCGTTCACCCCGGCCGCACCCGCGTCGGCTCCGCCGACCCCACCGGCTCCTCCGACCCCGTCGACCTCCACGTGGTCGACGGACACCCCCGCCCACGCGCCCCGCACCCGCGCCTTCCACGCGGCGAGTTCGCGCGCGGCGTCCGGGCCGAGGGCCCGGTGCGCGGTGGCGGCGGGGACGTAGAGCCGTTCGACGTACTCCTGGACCATCCGGTCGGCGTGGACCTTGGGCCCGAGGTCGGTGAGGGTGCGTCGGACCATCGCGGTCCAGCCGGTGGGGACTCCGTCGGCGTCGCGTTCGTAGAAGCGCGGGGCGACCCGGTGTTCGACGAGGTCGTAGAGCGCGGCGGCTTCGAGGTCGTCGCGGTGGTCCTCGTCGTCGGCGGCACCGTCGGCGGTGGGGATGGCCCAGCCGAAGTCGGGTTCGTACCACTCGTCCCACCAGCCGTCGAGGACGGAGAGGTTGAGGCAGCCGTTGAGCGCGGCTTTCATGCCGCTGGTGCCACACGCTTCGAGGGGGCGCAGCGGGTTGTTGAGCCAGACGTCGCAGCCGGGGTAGAGGCCGCGGGCCATGTCGATGCCGTAGTCGGGCAGGAAGACGATGCGGTGCCGGACACGGGGGTCGTCGGCGAACCGGACGAGTTCCTGGACGAGGCGTTTGCCGCCGTCGTCGGCGGGGTGCGCCTTGCCGGCGACGACGAGCTGGACAGGCCGTTCGGGGTGCAGCAGCAGGTCGCGGAGCCGGTCCTTGTCGCGCAGCATCAGGGTGAGGCGTTTGTACGAGGGGACGCGGCGGGCGAAGCCGATGGTGAGGACGTCGGGGTCGAGGACGGCGTCGGTCCAGCCGAGTTCGGCGGCTTCGGCACCGCGCTGCCGCCAGGAGGCGCGGACCCGGCGCCGTACGTCGGTGACGAGCCGTTCACGCAGCCGGCGGCGCAGCTCCCACAGCTCGCGGTCGGTGGCGTCGGGGCCGAGCCGGTCGAGGTCGGGGGCGGTCCAGGTGGGGGCGTGGACGCCGTTGGTGACGGAGGTGAGGGGCAGTTCGTCGGGGTCGAAGCCGGGCCAGAGGCCGGCGAACATGGCGCGGCTGACGGCGCCGTGGAGGGTGGAGACGCCGTTGGCGCGCTGGGCGAGGCGCAGGCCCATGGCGGCCATGTTGAAGACGTCGGGGTCGCCGCCGAGCGGGGTCTCGTCGCCGAGGGCGAGGACGCGGGCGGTGTCGACGCCCGCCAGGGCGCCGTCGTCGCCGAGGTGGCGGGCGACGAGCGCGCGGTCGAAGCGGTCGATGCCGGCGGGGACGGGGGTGTGGGTGGTGAAGACGGTGCCGGCGCGGACGGCTTCGAGGGCGCTGTCGAAGTCGAGCGCCGGGCCGGCCGTACCACCGGATCCGGCCGTACCCGAGTCGCCTGGGACGGGTCCGGCCGCGCCGAGGCCGGTCGTACCGACACCGGTCGTACCGGAACCGGCCCCGCCGAGCTCGCGGATGCGTTCGAGCCCGAGGAAGCCGGCGTGGCCCTCGTTGGTGTGGAAGACCTCGGGCGCGGGGGTGCCGGTGAGGCGGCAGTACGTACGGACGGCGCGGACGCCGCCGATGCCGAGGAGCATCTCCTGGAGGAGCCGGTGTTCGCTGCCGCCGCCGTAGAGCCGGTCGGTGACCTCGCGTTCGCCGGGGGCGTTCTCCTCGACGTCGGAGTCGAGCATGAGCAGCGGGACGCGGCCGACGGGCACGATCCGGATGTGGGCGTGCAGGCTGCGGCCGCCGGGCAGGGCGAGGGTGACCCGGGCGGGGGTGCCGTCGGTCTCGCGCAGGAGGGTGACGGGCAGCTCGCCGGGGTCGAGGACCGGGTAGTGCTCCTGCTGCCAGCCGTCGCGGGAGAGGGACTGGCGGAAGTAGCCGTTGCGGTAGAGGAGTCCGACGCCGATGAGCGGGACGCCGAGGTCGC
Organism: Streptomyces sp. NPDC046203; assembly: GCF_040646255.1. Taxonomy (NCBI): domain Bacteria; kingdom Bacillati; phylum Actinomycetota; class Actinomycetes; order Kitasatosporales; family Streptomycetaceae; genus Streptomyces; species Streptomyces sp. NPDC046203. The sequence continues at coordinate 12,470 of NZ_JBEYZX010000048.1, forward strand.
TGGCGGCCTTGAGGTGGTCGCCGGCCAGGATGCCGAGGCCGCCGGAGTACTGGGGCAGGGCGGCGGCGACGCCGAACTCGGGGGAGAAATAGGCGATCGAGGCGGGCGGCGCGCCGGCCGTGCCGGCGGCGGCCTCGGCCTGCCGCTGGTACCAGCGGGGTGCGGTGAGGTAGTGGTCGAGATCGTCGGCGGCGGCCCGCAGCCGGGTGAGGAAGTCCTGGTCGGCGGCGAGGTCCGCGAGCCGGCCGGCGTCGAGGGCGCCGAGCGCGCGGACGGGGTCGTCGTGGTCGCTGTCGACGGTGGCGAAGAGCGCGCGGGTGGGTTCGTGCCAGGACCAGCGCAGGTTGTGGGCCAGGTCGGCGAGGGGGCGGAGGGGCTCGGGGAGGACGGGACGCACGGTGAATCGACGGATTGCCTTCACGTGGTCCACCTTGGCAGGCGGCGCGCGGGCCGGAGCGGAAGCACCACGCCACGCGCCGGGCCGGTGGCACGCAGAGCGCACAGACGGCGCAGACGGGGACGGTGGGGCGGGGCGGGGGTGGTGCGGTACGGGGCGGGCCCCCGCACCGCCGTCCCCGCGCGTCGGCCACCGCGCCCCCGTCACCGCATCCCATCACCGCACCCTCGTCTCCTCGTCTCGACGGCCAGTGTCAGTCGCCGAGGGCGGCACCCCGCTGGACGGCCTTCCCGGCACCTGCCCCGGCATCCCGCCGGGCATCCGCTCCGGCCCCGGAACCGGCACCCGAACCCGTACCGGCCCCCGAACCCGCCCCGACGGCGGTCCGGTAGACCCCGGGTGTCTCCCCGTACCACTTGCGGAAGGCGAGGTGGAAGCCGACGGCGCTCTGATAGCCGACCCGGGCGGGGATCGCCGACTGGGGCAGCGAGGTCTCGGTGAGCAGCCGGGCCGCCTCGCGCATCCGGCATTCGGTGAGATGGCGGGCCGGGGACATTCCTACGTGGCCGCTGAACGCGGCGGTGAACGCGGAGCGCGACATCCCGGCCTCGCGGGCGAGCATGTCGATGGTCCAGGGTTCGGCGAACCGGGTGGCGATCAGCACCAGGGCGCGGCGGATGCCGGGGTGGCGTAACAGGGGCGGGCTGTACGGGCGTTCGGGATCCTCGGCGAGGTCGAGGAGCAGTGGGCGCAGGGCGAGGACGAAGGCCATCTCGAAGGCGCGCAGGGTGACGATCCGGTCGCCGGGGCCGGCGGGCCGGCCGGCGCGGGCGAGCAGGTTCAGGGTGTCGTGGAGCAGGGGTTCGCGCTCGACCCGGGAGCGGTCGAGGACGAGGACGTCGGGCAGCGACCGGTAGAGATCGGTGATGGTGCCGGCGTCGTAGGGGAGTCCCGCGCACAGCAGCCGGGTCTCGGGGCCGTCGCCGCCGACGCGTATCTCGGCGGGCGTACCGGACCGGTCGGGCTCACCGGACGTACCGGATCCACCCGGTTCAAGGGGCGTTCGCTCCTGCCGCCGCCCGGCCTCCCGTGCTCCCACTGGTGCTCCCGGGACCCGGGGACCGGGCAGGCGTAACGCCTCGGCCCCCGACCCTGGTCCTTGTCCCTGCCCCTGCCCCGGCCCCGGCCCCTGTCCCGTCCCGCGCCCGGACCGCAGGGCCATGACCGGTTCCGCCCGGCTTCCGGGGTGGTCGGTCAGCCGGTGGGCGGCCCCGGTGGGCAGCAGGGCGAGATCGCCCGTACCGAGGTGCAGCGGGGGGCCGCCGGTGCCCGTGAGCCAGCAGTCGCCGTCGACGACGTAGTAAAGAGCGGCGCGGTCCCGCAGGGCCTCGCCCTCGATGGCCCAGGGTGTGCGGGCGCGCCAGCGGCTGTCGAGAACTCCGGTCAGGCGCAAGGGTGTGAGGAGTTCGCTCAGCAGGTCGTCGTATGCGGTCCCGGTCCGGCCGGCAGTGCGGTTTGCGACGCCTCCGGCGGCGCGATGGCCGGGACTTTTCGTACCCACGGTCTCCATGGACGATCCTTCAACTTCCGCCCCAATTTGTTAATTGAACGGAGGACTCCGCCGCCACAGTCTGTAAGTGAACGATGACTGCAGCACACACATACCCTATGCGAAGGACCTCCCGCACACATGTCCAATGAGAACGCGGTGCCCGCGCCCGCGTCGCGCCCGATGCGGGTGGCGGTCGTCGGGGCGACCGGCTTCCAGGGCGGGGCGGTGGCCCGGCTGCTGCTCGCCCGGGGGCACCGGGTGCGGACGCTGTCGCGCCGCCCGGCGGGGGACCGACCGCCGTTGCCCGGCGCCGACTTCGTGGCGGGCGGGCTCGCCGACGAGGGGGCCGTGGGGCGGCTGTTCGAGGGAGTGACGCACGCGGTCGTCACCATGCCGCTGCTGTACGACACGGAGCGGGTGCGCCGGTACGCGAGCAACATCGCGCGGGCGGCCCGCGCGGCGGGGGTGCGGCGCATGGTGTTCAACGCCAACACCCGTGTGCCGCAGGAGCCCACGGGGGTCCCGGCGTTCGAGACGCGGCGGATGACGGAGACCGTGCTGCGGGGCAGCGGGGTGCCGCTGGTGGTGCTGCGCCCGCCGGTCTATCTGGACAACCTGTTCTCGCCGTGGAACGGGCCGTCGCTCGTCGACGAGGGGATCCTCGCGTATCCGCTGCCCGCCTCGGCGCCGGTCGCGTGGCTCTCGCACGAGGACCTGGCGGAGGCGGTGCACGCGGCGCTCGTCCGGGAGGGCGCGGAGGGCGGGGTCTTCGACATCGGCGGGGCGGCGACGCTGACGGGCGCGGATCTGGCGGAGGTGTTCACCCTCGGCCTGGGGCGGCCGGTGCGCTATGTGCCGTTGCGGCCCGAGCTGTTCGAACGGGCGCTCGCGCGGCTGCTCGGCCCGGACGCGGCGGCGGGGGTGACGGGGCTGTACCGCCATCTGGCGGTGGGCAGCGATCCGCTGCTGCTCGCGGGGGACGACGGGATGGCGGCGGAGGCACTGGGAATCACGCCGGCGGAGGCCGGCACCTGGGTGGCGACCCAGCAGTGGCGGGTGTGGTCGAACGACCCGGAGGACCTGCCCGGCTGACCCCGGCGCCGCTCCCCTGCGCTCGGCACTGCCCTGGGCACACTTGCCGCCTCGCCGGCGAAAGCCGGGGCAGCCTGGGGAGACGAAGGACCAGGCCAAGGAGTTCCACACCAAGTACGGGCCGGATCGTCGCCCGGATCGAGAATTCCGCAGGAATTCTCGAGGTGGCGGTGGCGCCGAGGAAGAAGAACGCGAGGGCCGCGCCGACGACGATGACAGGCACGGTGAATCCTCACTTCACATCTCATCCCATAGGGCAAGACAGGGCGTGCACAGGTGACACCGCCGAACGACCGATTTCGTGAGCTGCGCCGACTGTTGCGCTCCTATGAGGTGACCGGTTACGCCTTCGATGACACAGAGGAGCGCAGCGGAGTCGCTCTCAGCGCCTACCTGAGGCAGGCCGCAACCGCCTCCGGGCGGGCAGCCGAGGCGGCAGCAGAGATCGACGACCTCCTCAGGACCGGTCTGTTCAACGACGAGATCGCGGATGAGGTCGACCTCCTGCCTCATATCCGCCCTCCCCACGGGAAGAGCGTGGAGGATTGTCTTGCCGTGATCGGCGGGCATCTCCGGCAGTTCCTCGCGGAGCCCGCACCCCCTGCCCAGGCACCTCCTCAGACCTCATGGGAATGGAAAGAGCGATTTCCTGAGCTCTCACAGATGCTGGGAGCGTACTTCCATCAGGATTTCTCGCTTGAGTACTCCTCGTACAGAGAGGCTCTGGACGACTACGTTTCGGATGCTTCGGAGAGTGACCTCCGGCAGGTGGCGGACGAGATCCGCGCATTTCTGGTCGTCAATGAATCGGATCAGCTGCTGAAGGAGTCGGCGGCGACGCTTGGGCTCGGGATTCTCCCGCCTCAGGGCGTGCGGCTGCGTCGCTGGCTATCGGATATGCGGGAGATCGTTCTCCGTCAAACGAGGGGATGAGGGCCGGTAGGGGCTCGCTGTCCGGCTCGCACTGATGAAGTCGGGCGGTTGAGCGTCCACCCCGCACCCCCACCCCCGCATCCCCCTCACCGCTCCCGGCACCACCCGCCCCACCACCACCGATGCGCCGTTCGCGTGTACCCCCGAGTGCCCCCTTCATAACCGCCGTACGGGTGATCGTGCGGCGGAGCGGCGGTGCCCGCCTTCCCCGCGCCCCCGTCACGGCTAGAAAGAGCGCAGCACCGCTCATACGTACACAAACCATCAGGTGATGCCGTGAATCCGCACAAGGGACGCATTCCCGTCCTGGATGTCCGCCCGCTGATCGACTGCGGCCGCCATCCCGCGAAAGCGGTGGTGGGCGAGACCTTCGAGGTCTCGGCCACCGTGTTCCGGGAGGGGCACGAGGCGGTGGGCGCCAATGTGGTGCTGCGCGATCCGGCCGGGCGGCCGGGACCGTGGACGCCGATGCGTGAACTGGCGCCGGGCACCGACCGGTGGGGCGCCGAGGTCACCCCGGACGCCGAGGGGCTGTGGACGTACACGGTCGAGGCGTGGGGCGATCCGCTGGAGACCTGGCGGCACGCCGCCCGGATCAAGATCCCGGCCGGGATCGACTCCGAACTCGTCCTCGCCGAGGGCGCGGAGCTGCACGAGCGGGCCGCGAAGGGCGTACCGAAGCGGGGCGGCCACCGGGAGGCGGTCCTCGCGGTCGCGGACACCCTGCGCGACGCCGCACGGCCGGCGGCGGTGCGGCTCGCGGCGGCGCTCGCGCCCCGGGTCCTCGCGCCGCTCGGCCGTCATCCGCTGCGCGAACTGGTCACCGCTTCCCCCGCGTTGCCGCTGCGGGTGGAGCGGGAGCGGGCCCTCTACGGTTCCTGGTACGAGTTCTTCCCGCGCTCGGAAGGGGTACGGAAGGTCCGCGGCCGGACCGTCCCCGGCACCTTCCGTACGGCGGCGAAACGGCTGTCCGCGATCGCGGCGATGGGCTTCGACGTGGTGTACCTGCCGCCCGTCCATCCGATCGGCACCACCCACCGCAAGGGCCCGAACAACGCGCTGACGGCGGGCCCGGAAGACGTGGGCGTGCCGTGGGCGATCGGCTCGGCCGAGGGCGGGCACAACGCGATCCACCCGGACCTGGGCACGCTCGCCGACTTCGACGCCTTCGTGGCCCGGGCCCGCGAACTGCGCCTGGAAGTCGCGCTGGACTTCGCCCTCCAGTGCTCGCCGGACCATCCGTGGGTGACGGAGCATCCGGAGTGGTTCCGGCACCGCCCGGACGGCACGATCGCGTACGCCGAGAACCCGCCGAAGAAGTACCAGGACATCCACCCACTGGACTTCGACGCGGCGGGCGACGGGATGGCCGGGATCGTCGCCGAGACGGTGCGGATCCTGCGGCACTGGATGGACCACGGGGTGCGGATCTTCCGGGTGGACAACCCGCACACCAAACCGGTGGTGTTCTGGGAACGGGTGATCGCCGAGATCAACGGGGCCGACCCGGACGTGATCTTCCTGGCGGAGGCGTTCACCCGGCCCGCGATGATGCGCACGCTCGGCGCGATCGGCTTCCAGCAGTCGTACACCTACTTCACCTGGCGCAACACCAAGGCCGAACTCACCGAATATCTCACCGAGTTGTCCGGCGAGTCGGCGGCCTCGATGCGACCCAACCTCTTCGTGAACACCCCGGACATCCTGCACGCCTATCTCCAGCACGGCGGCCGGCCGGCGTTCGAGGTACGGGCGGTGCTCGCCGCGACCCTCTCCCCCTCCTGGGGCATGTACGCGGGGTACGAGCTGTGCGAGAACACCCCGCTGCGCGCGGGCGGCGAGGACTACCTGGACTCGGAGAAGTACCAACTCCGGCCGCGCGACTGGAAGTCGGCGGAGCGGGACGGCACCTCGATCGCCCCGCTGATCACCTCCCTGAACCGGATCAGACGCCGCCATCCGGCCCTGCGCCGGCTGCGCGATCTCACCTTCCACACCACCGACAACGAGGCCGTGATCGCGTACAGCAAGCGCTCCGGCACGGACACCGTCATCGTGATCGCCAACCTGGACCCGCACCACACCCAGGAGGCGACGGTCTCGTTGAACATGCCGGAACTCGGTCTCGCCTGGCACGGGACCGCGCCGGTGCGCGACGAGCTCACCGGCGAGACCTATCACTGGGGCAGGACCGCCTACGTACGCCTGGAGCCGGGTGTCGCTCCCGCGCACGTGCTGGCCCTGCGACCGTCCCCGCAGACCGGAGGGTCACCCGCATCATGACCACTGTCAACGAACCCGTCCCCGACACCTTCGAGGACACCCCCGCCAAGGACCGCGATCCCGACTGGTTCAAGCGGGCGGTCTTCTACGAGGTCCTGGTCCGCTCCTTCCAGGACAGCGACGGCGACGGAGTGGGCGATCTGAAGGGCATCACCTCGCGCCTGGACTATCTCCAGTGGCTGGGCGTGGACTGTCTGTGGCTGCCGCCGTTCTTCAAGTCCCCGCTGCGGGACGGGGGTTACGACGTCGCCGACTACACCTCCGTACTCCCGGAGTTCGGCGATCTGGCCGACTTCGTGGAGTTCGTCGACGCGGCGCACGCCCGCGGCATGCGCGTGATCATCGACTTCGTGATGAACCACACGAGCGACGCGCACCCGTGGTTCCAGGAGTCCCGCAGCGACCCGGACGGGCCGTACGGCGACTACTACGTCTGGGCCGACGACGACAAGCAGTTCGCGGACGCCCGGATCATCTTCGTCGACACCGAGTCGTCCAACTGGACCTTCGACCCGGTCCGCGGACAGTACTACTGGCACCGCTTCTTCTCGCACCAGCCGGACCTCAACTACGAGAACCCGCGGGTGTGCGAGGAGATCCTGTCCGCGCTGCGGTTCTGGCTGGACCTCGGCATCGACGGCTTCCGGCTCGACGCGGTCCCGTACCTGTACCAGCGGGAGGGCACCAACTGCGAGAACCTGCCCGCCACCCACACCTTCCTCAAGCGGGTCCGCGCGGAGATCGACGCCCACTACCCGGACACGGTCCTGCTCGCCGAGGCCAACCAGTGGCCGGAGGACGTGGTCGACTACTTCGGCGACTTCCCGTCGGGCGGCGACGAGTGCCACATGGCGTTCCACTTCCCGGTGATGCCCCGCATCTTCATGGCGGTACGGCGCGAGTCGCGCCACCCCGTCTCCGAAATCCTGGCGAAGACCCCGGCGATCCCGGCGGGCTGCCAGTGGGGCATCTTCCTGCGCAACCACGACGAGTTGACCCTGGAGATGGTCACCGACGAGGAACGCGACTACATGTACGCCGAGTACGCCAAGGACCCGCGGATGCGGGCCAACATCGGCATCCGGCGCCGGCTCGCCCCGCTGCTCGACAACGACCGCAAGCAGATGGAGCTGTTCACCGCGCTGCTCTTCTCGCTGCCCGGATCCCCGGTGCTGTACTACGGCGACGAGATCGGCATGGGCGACAACATCTGGCTCGGCGACCGGGACGGGGTGCGCACCCCGATGCAGTGGACGCCGGACCGCAACGCGGGCTTCTCGTCGTGCGATCCGGGCCGGCTGTTCCTGCCCGCGATCATGGACCCGGTCCACGGCTACCAGGTGACCAACGTGGAGTCCCAGACGGCCTCGCCGTCCTCGCTGCTGCACTGGACCAAGCGGATGATCGAGGTGCGCAAGGAGAACCGCGCCTTCGGACTCGGCTCGTACACCGAACTGCCCTCGTCGAACGGGGCCGTCCTCGCCTTCCTCCGCGAAGCCCCCGCCGAGGAGGGCCAGGAGGCCGACCTGGTCCTGTGCGTGCACAACTTCTCCCGCTTCGCCCAGCCCACCGAGCTGGACCTGCGGCGGTTCGCCGGGGCGCGGCCGGTGGAGCTGATCGGCGGGGTGGAGTTCCCGGCCGTCGGGGAGCTGCCGTATCTGCTGACGATCGGCGGGCACGGCTTCTACTGGTTCCGCCTGAAGCCCGCCGGCTGAAGTACGCCGCCTGAAGTACGCCGTCTGAAGCCCTCCCACCGAGAGGCTTCGCCCCGGCCCGCGCGGTGCGGGCCCGCTCCCCCGCGCACCCGCACCGCGCGCTCCCCCACCCCGTACCGCCCCGTCCTTCCACTTCGCACCCCGCGCTCTCGCCTCCCGTCCCGCCGCGCCCCGCCACGCGCCCCGGCGCCCCGCGCCCCTCCCCCGGCCGGCCCGCACCCATCCGGGCCCCTCCCGGCCATCCGGGCACAGCCGACAGGCCAAACGGATCTTCCCCCTCCGACACGTCCCCCACAGCCGGACACCCCGCGCCGCCATCCGGGACACTCGGCGCATTTGAGAGCACACCCATACAAACGCCACCCGTCTGCCGTGGGGAAAGGACGCGCCGCCATGCCGGAGACCGCATCCGCCACCGAGTCCACCGGCCCCCAGGCCACCCTCCTCCCCGCCCTCACCCCCCTGCTCCACGCCTGGCTGCCCCGGCAGCGCTGGTTCGCGGGCAAGGGCCGTCCGGTCACCGGCTTCACCCTGGAATCGGCCACCGAGCTGCTCCCCCTGGACGGCACCGGACCCGGACTGCTGCACCTGCTCGTCCGGGTCGACCAGCCGGGCCGCCCGCCCGGCACCCCCGCCGACTGCTACCAGCTGCTGCTCGGCGTACGGACCCGGCTGCCGTCCCAGCTCGCCCCCGCCCTCATCGGCCGGATCCGGCAGGGCCCGCTGACCGGCCGGACGGTCTACGAGGGGCTGTCCGACCCCCGGCTCGCCGGGCTGCTCTACGAGCGGCTGCGCACCCCCGGCCGGACCGGGCCGTTGCGCTTCCACACCGATACCGCGCTGCCGCCCGCGCTCGCGCCCCGGATGCTGGACGGCGAACAGTCCAACTCCTCGCTGGTATTCGGGGATTCGTACATCCTGAAGATCTTCCGGCGGGTCTCGCCCGGCGCCAACCCGGACCTGGAACTGCCGCTCGCCCTCGCCCGGGCCGGCTGCGCGCGGGTCCCCGCGCCGGTCGCCTGGTTCGAGTCGGGCGCGGCCACCCTCGGGATGCTCCAGCCGTATCTGCGCGGCTCGCGGGACGGCTGGCGACTCGCCCTGGACGCGCTCGCCGCGGGGCGGGACTTCACCACGGAGGCGCACGCGCTCGGCCGGGCCACCGCCGAGGTGCACCTGGCGCTGGCCACCGCGCTGCCGACCGAACGTCTCGAACGGGACCGGGCCGCCGATCTCGCGGCCGTGATGGGCACCCGCCTGGACGCCGCCGCGCAGGCGGTGCCCGCGCTGCTGCCGTACGTACCGGGGCTGCGCGCGGTCTTCGCGGCGGCCGGCGACCGGGCCGGCACCGGCCGGCTCCAGCGCGTCCACGGCGATCTGCACCTCGGGCAGACGCTGCGCGGCTGTGACGGCGCGTGGACCGTCATCGACTTCGAGGGCGAACCGGCGAAACCGCTCGACGAACGGCGCACCCCGCACCCCCCGGTCCGCGACATCGCGGGCATGCTCCGCTCCTTCGACTACGCGGCCCGCACCCACCAGCCGTGGAACCCCGACTGGTCCGCCCGCTGCCGGGACGCGTACTGCGCCGGCTACGCGGAGGCGGCGGGGACGGACCCGCGCGACGACCCGGCGCTGCTGCGGGCGTACGAGACGGACAAGGCGGTGTACGAGGTCCTCTATGAGGCCCGGCACCGGCCCGACTGGCTGCCGGTCCCCATGGCGGCGATCGCCCGGCTCGCGACGGAGCCATGACCTCCCGCGCGCCCCGCGGAGCCGGGGCGCCGGCACCACGACACCCCGTACGCCCGTACACCCCGAGCCGGCACACCCCGGCGCCACGACACCCCGAGCCGCGGCGCCCCCGAGCCACCACGCCCCGCCCCCGCACACCCCGGAGCCACCACACCGGCGGACCCCGCCCCACCCCACCCCCAACCAGGAGGCACTTCCGGTGACCGCCCCCACCCCCGCCCGACCCGCCCGGACGGCCCGCCCGGCGCCGGCCCTCGACCCCCACGACCGCGCCCGGCTGCTCTCCGGCGCGCACCACGACCCGCACGCGCTCCTCGGCGCCCACCCGGTGAAGGGCGGAATCGCCTTCCGCGCCCTGCGCCCGTGGGCGAAGGAGGTCGCCGTCCTGCTCCCCAAGGGCCGCCGGATCCCGCTCGTCTCCGAGGGCGACGGGCTGTTCTCGGCGCTCGTCCCCCGGCTGCGCACGGTCCCGGCGTACGAGCTGCGGGTCCGGTACGACTCCGCCGCCGAGCTCGCCGTCCACGACCCGTACCGCTTCCTGCCCGCCCTCGGCGACCTCGATCTGCATCTGATCGGCGAGGGCCGTCACGAGGAGCTGTGGACCGCGCTCGGCGCGCGGGTCATGGCCCACGAGGGCACGCCGGGCACCCGGTTCACCGTCTGGGCGCCGAACGCCCGCGGGGTCCGGGTCGCCGGCGACTGGACGCACTGGGACCCCGCCGCGCTGCCCATGCGCTCGCTCGGATCGACCGGCGTGTGGGAGCTGTTCGTGCCGGGGGTGGGCGAGGGCGCGCTGTACAAGTTCGACCTCACCCGCCCCGACGGCAGCCACACCCTGCGCGCCGACCCGATGGCCCGGCGCACCCAGTGCCCGCCGGACACCGCGTCCGTCGTGACCGACGACCACCATGTCTGGCAGGACGCCGGGTGGCTGGAGCGGCGCGGCGCGCGCCCGCACCACGAGGCGCCGATCTCGGTGTACGAGGTCCATCTGCCGTCCTGGCGCCCCGGGTTGACGTACCGCCAGCTGGCCGAACAACTGCCGTCCTATGTCGCCGATCTCGGCTTCACCCATGTGGAGTTCATGGCCGTCGCCGAGCATCCCTTCCACGGCTCCTGGGGCTACCAGGTCACCGGTTTCTACGCGCCGACCGCCCGGATGGGCACCCCCGACGACTTCCGTTTCCTCGTCGACGCGCTGCACCAGGCCGGGATCGGCGTCCTGATGGACTGGGTCCCGGCCCATTTCCCGCGCGACGACTGGGCGTTGGCCGAGTTCGACGGACGTCCGCTGTACGAGCACGAGGACCCGCGCCGCTCCGCGCACCCCGACTGGGGGACCCTGGAGTTCGACTACGGCCGCAATGAGGTGCGCAACTTCCTGGTCGCCAACGCGGTGTACTGGTGCGAGCGGTTCCATCTCGACGGGCTGCGGGTGGACGCGGTCGCCTCCATGCTCTACCTCGACTACTCGCGCGAGGGCGGCGAGTGGCTGCCCAACGAGTTCGGCGGCCGGGAGAACCTGGACGCGGTGGCCTTCCTCCAGGAGATGAACGCCACGCTGTACAAACGCTGTCCGGGGGTCGTCACCTTCGCCGAGGAGTCCACCGCCTGGGACGGGGTGACCCGGCCGACGAACCAGGTGGGGCCGGGCGGTTTCGGCGGTCTCGGCTTCGGCCTGAAGTGGAACATGGGCTGGATGCACGACTCCCTCGGCTACATGACCAAGGACCCGGTGCACCGCAAGTACCACCACCACGAGATGACCTTCTCGATGGTCTACGCGTACAGCGAGAACTACATCCTGCCGATCTCGCACGACGAGGTCGTGCACGGCAAGCGGTCGCTGGTGTCGAAGATGCCGGGCGACTGGTGGCGCCGGCGCGCCGACCACCGGGCGTACCTGGGCTTCATGTGGGCCCACCCGGGCAAGCAACTCCTCTTCATGGGGCAGGAGTTCGCCCAGGGCTCGGAGTGGTCGGCGGACCACGGCCCGGACTGGTGGCTGCTCGACCCGTCGTACGGGGCGGAGGCCGACCACCGGGGCGTACGGGACCTGGTCCGCGATCTGAACACGGTCTACGCGGCGACGCCCGCGCTGTGGGAGCGGGACACCTCGCCCGAGGGCTTCGCGTGGATCGCGGGCGACGCGGCCGAGGACAACGTCTTCGCCTTCCTCCGCTTCGACGCGAGCGGCTCGCCGCTGCTCGCGGTCTGCAACTTCTCGCCGGTGGTGCGGCACGACTACCGGCTCGGGGTGCCGGACAGCGTCGCGGCCTGGCAGGAGGTGCTGAACACGGACGCGGCCCGGTACGGGGGCGGCGGCGTCACGAACACCGACCCGGTGAAGACCGAGTCGGTGCCCTGGCACGGACGGCTGACGAGCCTGCGGACGACGCTGCCGCCGCTGGCGACGGTGTGGTTCAAGCCCGCCTGATCGGGGGCCGGTCGGGGCCGGTGGCGGGCTGAATCGGCAGGCCGGTTCGCGGGCTCGTCGCGTGGCCGGGCGGGCCGGGACCACTCGTACGAGGGTCCCGGCCCGCGCCCCGGCCCGCCGTCTCGGACCGCGTACTCAGACCGCCCGGCGGACGATCCCGAGCCGCTGGGTGGCCCGGGTCAGCGCCACGTACAGGTCGTTGACGCCGTGTGTGGCACCGTCCCGGATGCCCTCCGGGTCGACGACGAGCACCGAGTCGAACTCCAGGCCCTTGGCCTGGCGGGGGTCGAGCAGCACCACCCGCCGGGTCAGATCCGGCTTCGTGCCGTACGCGGCGCCGGGCAGCGCGGCGACGAGCCCGGGGTGCAGCTCGTCGGGCGCGATGACCGCGAGCCGTCCGTCGGTGTGCGCCGCCAGTTCCGCCGCGACCGCGTCGGCGGTCTCCTTCACCGGGTCCTCGGCCGTACGGTCCCACGGCTCGACGCCGGTGGAGCGGACCGAGCTCGGCGGCTCGAAGTCCGGGTCGGCGTCCCGGCGTACGGCGGCGGCCACCGCCATGATCTCGGCCGGGGTGCGGTAGTTGACGCCGAGCCGGACGTGCTCCCAGCGGTCCTCGACGTACGGCGCGAGGATCCGCTCCCAGGAGCCGACGCCGGCCGGGTCGCCGGTCTGCGCGGGGTCGCCGACCAGGGTCATCGAACGGGTCGGGCTGCGGCGCATGAGCAGCCGCCACATCATCGCGGACAGCTCCTGCGCCTCGTCGACGATGATGTGCCCGAAGGCCCAGGTCCGGTCGGCGGCGGCGCGTTCGGCGGCGCTGCGGTGGTCGGCCTCCTCGTGGCGGTCGGCGAAGCGTTCGGCGTCGATGATGTCGTGCGCGGACAGCACCTCGGAGGCGTCCTCGTCGACCTCCGTCTTGTCCTCGAACTCGTAGGTGCGGGAGGCGAACGACACGTCGAGGACGCCCTGCGCGTAGGCGATCCGCTTCTGCCGCTCGGCCTCCTCGGCGGCGCGGGCGGCGGAGTCGTCCTCGCCGAGGAGTTCGGCGGCCTCGTCGAGCAGCGGGACATCGGCCGGGGTCCAGACGCGCGGGCCGCCGTCGTCGGGACGCCGGATCGCGGCCAGGTCGGCGGGGTCGTCCAGGTGGGTGGGCTCGTCAAGGTAGTCGGCGAGGAAGTCCTCGGGGGTGAGGGCGGGCCACAGGCCGTCGAGGGCGGCATGGACGTCGGGGTTGGCGGCCACCCCCTTGGCGAGCTGGGCGCGGTCGTCGGGGCCGAGGAAGTTGGGGCCGCCGTAGGGGTCGGCGCCGATGCGGTCGGCGAGCTGTTCGGCGAGCGCGTCGAGGATGTGGAAGACGAAGTACGGGCGGGCCAGGTTGTGCGGGAGGCGGGTCTCGCGGGCCTTGTGGCGGGCTTCGAGGGCCATGTCCCAGTCGACGATCAGGTCGCCGTCGTCGTGCGGGACGATCAGCGGCGCGTCGCGCTCGGGGACCTGCTGCCGGTCGTGTACGGCGGCGGCCAGCGCCCCGGCCATGGCGACGGAGCCCTTGACGGCGGCGGCGCGGGGGCTGTCGGTGCCGGTGGCCTGGACCCCGGGGAAGAGCTCGCCGGGGGTGGCCAGCAGGACACCGGTCTCGCCGAGGGACGGCAGCACATTGCTGATGTAGCCGAGGAAGGCGGGGTTGGGGCCGACGATCAGGACGGCGCGCTTGGCGAGCTGCTCGCGGTGGGCGTACAGCAGATACGCGGCGCGGTGCAGCGCGACGGCGGTCTTGCCGGTGCCCGGGCCGCCCTCGACGACGAGCACCCCGCGGTGCGGGGAGCGGATGATGCCGTCCTGCTCGGCCTGGATGGTCTGCACGATGTCGTGCATCCGGCCGGTGCGGGCGGCGTCGAGCGCGGCGAGCAGCACCTCGTCGGCGTCGCGGTTCTCGTGGCCGGTGCGGGTGGCGTCGCCGAGGTCGAGCACCTCGTCGTGGAGCGAGACGACCTCGCGGCCCTTGGTGGTGAGATGCCGGCGGCGGCTGAGGCCCATGGGGGCGTAGCCGGTGGCCAGATAGAACGGGCGGGCGACGTCGGCGCGCCAGTCGACGACGAGCGGGGTGCGGTGCGCGTCGTCGGCGCGGATGCCGATCCGGCCGATGTGGTGGTCGCGGCCGTCGCGGAACACCAGCCGGCCGAAGCACAGTCCACTCTCGCCCGCGTCGAGCGCGGCGAGCAGCCCCGACTGTTCGGCGACCAGCACGTCCCGTTCCAGGCGCGCCTGGGCGCTGCCCGCGCCGGGGGCGGCGAGGGCGGCGGCGACGCCCGCCTCGGCCTGGTCCCGCAGGTCGTCGAGGCGAGCGTAGAGCCCGGTGATGAATTCCTGCTCTTTCCGAAATTCCTCGGTTGACAATTCGACTCCCGACGAGATACAGTACTTTTAGGGATGGTTCCCGTGCCATTTTCGTATCGGACACGGAAACAACCAATATACGTGACGCGGTACCCCGGATGTCCATTCTAAGTCCGGGGTATTTTTGTGTCCCATGGGAAGCGACCCGGACGACTCGGCGGCCTTTGCCGCGGCCCACGCCCTGCTGATCCGCCAGGGCGCCGACACCCTCCCCCACCCCGGCGGCACCCTTCTCGCCCATCTCACGCGGGTGGAATCCCGGCTCGCCGGCTGGAACGCCCGCCCGGCCCTGCGTCTCGCCGGTCTCTGCCACGCCTTCTACGGCACCGCCGGCTTCGCCGAGAGCCTGCTCCCCCTGGAGCGGCGAGCCGACCTGACGGCGACGATCGGGGCGGAGGCGGAGGAAATCGTCCACTTCTACGCGAGCTGCGACCGGGAATTCTCCTACGCCGGCCTGCCCCGCACCGACGGCCCCTTCCGGGACCGGTTCACGGACCGGACCTTCCTCCCGACCGCCCGGCAGCGCGCCGACTTCGCGGAACTCACCGCCGCCAACGAACTCGACCTCGCCGCTGTGAACCCGGAATTCCGCGAACGCTGGGGCGGCCCGCTGCTGCGCCTGTTCACCGCCTGGCGGCCGCTGCTGAGCGAGGCGGCGCTCGCGGACGCGCGGGGGCTGCTCGGGCGGCGGGGCAAGGAACTGCGCGCCTTCCTGCATGGGCTGCGGCGCGGCGAGGTCCGCGCGGGGGTCGTGTCGCGCATCGAACCCTGGGGCGTCTTCGTCGAACTCGGCGGCGCCGAGGGCATGATCAACGCGGCCGAGCTGTCCTGGGAGCGCTTCGACCGCTACGAGGACCTGGTCGGCGTGGGCGAGGAACTGGACGTCGAGATCCTCGACGTCGACCACGACCGCGAGCGGATCTCCCTGTCCCGCAAGGCGCTGCTGCCCGACCCACTGCCCGCGTTCGCCGAGAGCGCCGGGAACGCCGGGAACGCCGCGGGGCGCGTGCTGACCGGCCCGGTGACCAAGGTCGTCCCCTTCGGCGTCTTCGTCGAACTCGCCCGGGGTGTCGAAGGGTTCGCGCACACGGACTCCTTCGGCGGCCGGCCCCTCCCCGCCGAGGGGGAACTGTTGGCCGTCGAGGTGGCCGCGATCGACCTGCCGACCCGCCGGATCCGGCTCGTCCCGCACCCGCACCCGCACCCGCACCCGCACCCGCACCCGCACCGATAAACCACGCGCGCGGCGGGACGCTCCCTTGTTAGCGTCGCCCGCATGAAGCGCGCCACCATGAACACGACGACGCCGGAGAGTGTCCCGGCGCGCTGACAGCTGTCTTTGTCTTCGAGCCCCGGGGCGAGTGCCCCGGGGCTCGAAGCGTTCTCCGGCCCCTTCCCCGGGCACCCGCTCCCCCACGAAACGAGGAGTGAGTGACCATGAACGAGTCCGCGAGCAACGTCAGGACCGAGTCCGGGAGCGAGGTCGGGAACGGCGTCGGGAACGGCGTCGACCACCGCCGGCTGGGACGGGAACTGGAGCTGTTCGACACCGATCCGCTGATCGGCGCCGGGCTGCCGTACTGGCTGCCGGACGGGGCCGTCGTACGGCAGGCGCTGGAGGAGTACGTACGCGAGGCCGAACGGCGGGCCGGCTACCGGCATGTGTACTCGCCGGTGCTGGGCAAGCGGGAGCTGTACGAGATCTCCGGGCACTGGGCGCACTACAGCGACGACATGTTCCCGCCGATGGAGGTGAGCGGGGAACAGCTCGTGCTCCGGCCCAGCCTGTGCCCGCACCATGCCGTCATCTTCCGCTCCCGCGCTCGCAGCTACCGGGAACTCCCGCTGCGGATGGCCGAGTTGGGCGGCATGTTCCGGTCCGAGATGTCGGGGGTGCTGGGCGGGCTCACCCGGGTGCGGGGCATCCAGCTGAACGACGCGCATGTCTTCTGCACCCTCGACCAGGTCGCCGAGGAGGCCGCCGGGGCGCTCGCACTGATCCGTGAGGCGTACGCGGCGATGGGCATCGTCCCGGTGCGGTACCGGCTGTCACTGCCCGGCCCCGGCGGCAAGTACGTGGAGGCGCCCGGGAATTGGGAGCGGGCGATCGATCTGCTGCGCCGGGCCCTGGACTCCTGCGGCCTCGCGTACGAGGAGGGGGAGGGCGAAGCCGCGTTCTACGGGCCGAAGATCGACGTGCAGGTGGCAGATCCGGCGGGCCGCGAGTCGACCCTGTCCACCGTCCAGGTCGACTTCCACCAGCCGGAGCGGTTCGGACTCGCGTACGTGGGGCCCGACGGCGCCCGGCATCGGCCCGTGATGCTGCACCGTTCGGTGATCGGCAGCGTGGAACGCGCCGTCGCCCACCTTGTCGAGCACCACGCGGGCGCCTTCCCCGCCTGGCTCGCCCCGCTCCAGCTCGCCGTCCTGCCGGTCACCGACGCCGAGCACGACGCCGCCGCCCGTTTCGTCGCCCGCTGTGCGGAACGGGGCCTGCGCGCCGAGGTCGCCGGTCCGGAACGCGGCACCCTGGGCGCCCGTATCCGCGCCGCCCGCCTCGCCCCGTACCAGGTGATCATCGGCGCCCGCGAGGCGGCGGCCGGCGAGGTCTCCGTCCGGCTGCGCGACGGCCGCCGGCTCGACCCGATGCCGGCGCTGGAACTTCTCGATCATGTACGGGAGTTGGTGGAGGCTCACTCGACCCGACTGTGAGACGGGGCGGCTTCCTGGAGCGGATGTGGCGGCCGGTGGACCCGAAGCTCACATCATGCTCTGAGAACGGCCGGAGGCGCTCACGAAGGCGCGTCGGCGGGCATCCTGCGGACAAGGCGATGGGCCTGTTCGAGGGGGTACGGGGATGACGGGGACACGGCGTGGCAGTGAAGTCAGGGGAATCGGCGATGAGTTGGGGGTGTACGCGTACGCCTATCTCGCGGGTGGTGGGCGACGGGTCGCGCAGAGTGCGGCCCTCTCGCTCACCGAGCGCGGGGTGCTGTCCTTCAGGGTCGGCCGTCTGCGGGTGATCGGCGACGAGCGGCCCCCGCATCCGGTGGAACGCGCGGTGATCGCCGCCTGCCCGCGGAGCAGGCCCGCCCGGGAGGTGGTCGACGCCGCCGCGGACTCCCCCGAGGTCGGCGAACTCGCCCGTGGGCTGGTCGCCCTGGGCCTGATCGGAAGCCGGCGGCACCGGCCCACCCGGGCGGGTCGCCGGTGTCTCGCGGCCGTCGCCGCCGAGGGCCGGCTCCCCGCGTACGTCCTCGCCGGCCCCGCCGCGCTGGACCCGCGCCGCCACCCCACCCCGTACGGCCCGGCCGGCTTCCAGACCCTCCCCGCGGGCCTCGGCCGCACCCTGATCCGCATGGGCCGGGCCCTCGACCACGAAGGCGACCACCACTCGGACAGCGGAGGCGGTAGCGGTGGCGGTGGCGGTCCGAGCGGCGGCGACCACTTCGGCGGCGGATGGAGCTGCGGAGGCGGCGGGGGTGGCGGAGGGGGCGGGGACTGAGCGCGGGCCGGGGCGCCCTGGTTCCTCAGGCTGGGCGCCCCCGCCCCGTACCGCCGAGCCCCGCCCCGTACCGCCGGCGCCCCGCCGCCCCGCCGTCCCCGGGCAGCGCAGCGCCCCCGGACAGCACAGCGCCCCCGGGTACGAGCGGTGGCTCGTGCCCGGGGGCGTCGCGTCAGGGTGTCCGGCGGGGTCAGACGCCGGCGGTGGCCTTCGTGTCGCCGCCGCCCGCACCGCGCTGGTCCGGCACGTCGGCATCGGCGTCGGCACCGGCCGGGGCGCCGTGGCCGTCGTCGACGAGGGTCGTCTCGTCGAACGGGACGCGGCCGGCCAGCACCTCGGCCGCCCGCTCCTTGTCGATCTCCTTGGTCCAGGTACCGACGAGGACGGTGGCGACGGCGTTGCCCGCGAAGTTGGTGAGGGCGCGCGCCTCGCTCATGAAGCGGTCGATGCCGACGATCAGGCCGACGCCGTCGACCAGCTCGGGACGGTGCGACTGCAGACCGCCCGCGAGGGTCGCGAGGCCGGCGCCGGTGACGCCCGCCGCGCCCTTCGAGGCGATGACCATGAAGACGAGGAGCGAGATCTGCTCGCCGATCTTCAGCGGGTTGCCCATGGCCTCGGCGATGAAGAGCGAGGACATCGTCAGGTAGATGGCGGTGCCGTCGAGGTTGAAGGAGTAGCCGGTGGGGACGGTGATGCCGACGACCGGCTTGGAGACGCCCAGGTGCTCCATCTTCGCGATCAGGCGCGGCAGCGCCGACTCGGACGAGGAGGTGGACAGGATCAGCAGGAACTCCCGGCCCAGGTACTTCAGCAGGGCGAAGATGTTCACCCCGGCGATCAGCCGCAGCAGCGTGCCGAGGACGATGAAGACGAACAGCGCGCAGGTGATGTAGAAGCCGATCATGATGACGGCGAGCGACTTCAGGGCGTCGACGCCGGTGGCGCCGACCACGGCGGCCATGGCGCCGAACGCGCCGACCGGGGCGGCCCACATGATCATCGCGAGGATGCGGAAGACGAGCCGCTGGATGTGCCCGATGCCGCGCAGCACCGGCTCGCCGGCCTTGCCCATCGCCTGGAGCGCGAAGCCCGCGAGGAGCGCGACCAGCAGCGTCTGGAGGACCTCGCCCTCCGTGAAGGCGGAGACGATCGTCTTCGGGATGATGCCGAGGATGAAGTCCGACGTGCTCTCGCTGGCGCCCTGCGCCTGCGCGGCACCGGCCTCGGCGAGATCCTTGGTGAGGTGGAGGCTGGAACCCGGCTCCAGGATGTTGCCGACGACCAGACCGATCGCCAGCGCGACCGTGGACATGACGAGGAAGTAGCCGAGGGCGAGACCGCCGACCGCGCCGACCTTGGCGGCCTTGCGGACCGAGCCGACGCCGAGCACGATCGTGCAGAAGATGATCGGCGAGATCATCATCTTGATGAGATTGACGAAGCCGGTGCCGATCGGCTTCAGCTCGACGGCGACGCCGGGCGCCAGGAAGCCGACGGCGATGCCGAGCAGGACGGCGCCGATGACGGCCAGATACAGATAGTGGGTACGGTCCCGTCGGGCTGCCACGGGTTCCCTCCTCGTACTCGGGGGCGTCCATCTCGCGGTGGACCACCGCACTATCCATCAGCCTGTGACCGCCGTCACCCTTGCGTTCGTTTCGTTCACAGAACGATTCGGACACACCGTATGTGAGAGCAAATGGAGCGAGGCACACTTGCTCGCATGCGCTTCCCCCTCTCCCGGCCCCGTAGCCTCGCTGGTCAGCTGTTCGCCATGCAGGTCGTACTGATGGCCGCCGTCGTCGCGGGATGTGCAGTATTCGCGTATGTAACGGATCGCGAACAGGCCGAGGAGACCGCGCGCCGCCAGTCCGCGGCCACCGCGAACGCCGTCGCCGCCTCACCCACGGTGATCGCCGCGGCGCGGGCGGCGGACCGCTCGGGCGGGACGGGCCGGGGCGCGGACGGGGCGGCGGGGGCGGCGCCGGAAGCGGTGGCGGGGGCGGCGCCGGAAGCGGGGGCGGGGAGCGCGGATCCGACCGCCGGCCTCCAGCCGTACGCGGAGTCCCTGCGGCTGCGAACAGGGGTCGACTTCGTCGTCATCATGGCGCCGGACGGGACCCGCTGGACGCATCCCCAGCCGGATCGGATCGGCCACACCTACCTCGGGCACCTCGAACCCGCCGCGCACGGGGAGGCCTTCTCCGAGACGCATGTCGGCACCCTCGGCGTCTCGGTCCGCTCGGTGGCCCCGGTCACCGCCGACGGCCGGGTGATCGCCCTGGTGAGCGCGGGCATCACCATCGACCGGATCAGTGAGCAGGTACGGGAACAGGTCACCGCGCTGCTCGGGATGGCGCTCGCGGCACTCGTGGCCGGCGGCGCGGGGACGTACGTCGTCAACGCGCGGCTGCGCCGTCACACCAAGGGGATGAACGCGACCGAGCTGAGCCGGATGCACGACTATCACGAGGCCGCGCTGCACGCGGTGCGCGAGGGCCTCGTGATGCTGGACGGGCAGCGGCGGATCGCGCTGATCAACGACGGCGCGCGGGTCCTCCTCGGGCTCCCCGAGGAGGGGGCCCGGGGGACGGGTACGGACACGGGCATGGCCGCGGATACGAAGACCACCGCGGATGTGGTCGGGCGGCCGGCGGCCGAACTGGGGCTTCCGGCGTCGCTCACCGGCGCGCTGCTGTCCTCGGAGCCTCGGGTGGACGAGCTGCATCTGACGGACGAGCGGGTGCTCGTGGTCAACACCCGGCCGGTGGTGGGCGGCGAGCGGCGCGGCACCGTGATCACGCTGCGGGACCGTACCGAGCTCCAGGCGCTGTCGGGCGAGCTGGACTCGGAGCGGGGCTTCTCGGAGGCGTTGCGCTCGCAGGCCCACGAGGCGGCGAACCGGCTGCACACCGTCGTGTCCCTGATCGAACTGGGCCGGGTCGAGGAGGCCGTCGGCTTCGCCACCGCCGAACTGGAACTCGCGCAGGCCCTGACCGACCGGGTGGTGAGCGCGGTGGGCGAACCGGTCCTCGCGGCACTGCTGCTCGGCAAGGCGGCGCAGGCCAACGAGCGGGGGGTCGAGCTGGTCCTGACCGAGGACAGCCGGATCGACGACGGGGTGCTGCCGGTGGCCCTGGCCGCCCGCGACCTGGTGACGATCCTCGGCAATCTGGTCGACAACGCGGTGGAGGCGGCGGGCGGCGCGCCCGCGCCGGATCCGGGCGACGGGACGGCGTACGAGGGCTCGGTGGCGTACGAGAACACGGTGGCGTACGGGGAGCCTGTGCCGTACGAGGAGCCTGTGCCGTATGAGCACCGGGCGGCGGCGCACGACCACCAGGCGCCGTACGACCACCGTTCGGACACGGCCCGCCAGGCGGAGACGGGGTACGGGGCGGACACTGCGTACGTGGACGGTTCGGCGTACGAGAAGGAGACCCGCGCCCCCTCCGCCGTGCCGCCGCCGCTCCTCGCGGGCATCCCCGCCCCCCGCGAGCCCCACCCCGCCGGCACCCCGACTGCCACCCCGGCCACCACCCCGCGCGGCCCCCGGGTCACCGTGACCGCCCTCGCCGACGACGGCGAGCTGCTGCTGCGCGTCGGCGACAACGGCCCCGGGGTACGGCCGGAGGACCGCGCCGCCGTCCTCGATCGCGGCTGGTCCACCCGAGGCCCCGGCCGAGGGCTCGGGCTCGCGCTCGTCCAGCAGGCCGTCACCCGCGCCTCCGGCACTCTCACGCTCGCCGAATCGCCGCTGGGCGGTGCGGAGTTCACCGTCCGGCTGCCGCTGGCCCGGGCCGCCGCCGGGGAGGTGCGCGCGTGACCGGTCAGGAGCCCGCGACGGCCGGCATCCGGGTGCTCGTCGTCGAGGACGACCCCGTCGCCGCCGACGCGCACGCGCTGTACGCGGGCCGGGTGGACGGGTTCCGGGTGGTCGGGGTGGCGCACACGCGGGCCGCCGCGCTGCGGATCCTGGACCGGATGCCGGTGGATCTGATCCTGCTCGATCTCTATCTGCCGGACGGCCACGGGCTCCAACTGCTGCGGGCGCTGCGCGCCGCCGGGCACGCGGCGGACGTGATCGCGGTGACCTCGGCGCGGGATCTGGCGCTGGTGCGGGAGGGGGTGTCGCTGGGGGTGGTGCAGTACGTGCTCAAGCCGTTCACGTTCGCCACGCTGCGGGACCGGCTCGGCCGGTACGCCGAGTTCCGGGCGGCGGCCGGGGAGGCGTCGGGCCAGGACGAGGTGGACCGGGCCCTGGCGACGCTGCGGGCGCCGCAGCCCGCCGCGCTGCCCAAGGGGCTGAGCGCGCCGACCCTGGCGGCGGTGACCCGTACGCTGCGGGCGGCGCCCGAGGGGCTGACGGCGGCGGAGGCGGGCGCGGACGTCGGGATCTCCCGGATCACCGCGCGGCGCTATCTGGAACACCTGGTGACCTCGGGCCGGGCGGTCCGGGCCCCGCAGTACGGGCAGATCGGCCGCCCGGAACTCCAGTACCGCTGGCTGGCCGCGACCGACGCGGGCGGCCGCCGCCCACGCGGCAAGCACTGACGCGCGCCGCTTCCCGGGCCCCGATTCCAGCAGCCCGTCAGGCCGCCCTTCGCCGCCCGAGGAAGGGCGTGGACCATCGGTTCATGCTCTTACTGATGCTCTTCGTCGTGTTCGTCGTCGCCACCGGCCCCGGACTGTGGTTCTGGGGCCGGTCCCTGGGCCGGGGCAGTTGGCGGCACAGCGCCGGCTGGTGCGCCGGGAGCGCGGCGCTCCTGATCGTGGCCACCGGCTTCGTGTACCTCGCCGGCGCCTTGTCGGGGGCGTCACTGGACCCCGAGGAGGCGTGCCACGCCCGGGGGCAGCGGTACGACTACCCGTACGTCGACGCGCACTTCGAGGAGACGTCGCGCTGGTTCCCGCTGCGCAACCCCTGCGACGCCGGCTACGACCTGGTTCCTGCCTGGGTCAACCCGGCTCTGGTGGCGCTCCCGGTCCTGGCCGTCGTCTGTCTGGCGTTCAGCGTACGGCTGGCGGTCACCCGCCGACGACGCGCCAAGCAGGGGGCAGAGCCGACGAGTTGAGCAGGCGCCGGACCGTACGCCGCGCAGGCGCGCGGGTGTTCGGACGTACGGGCTGCGGGCATGCGGGCGTACGGACGTGCGCGCTCAAGTCCGGCGGTCGAAGCTGAAGAGCTGCCCCCGGGCGTCCTCGCGGCACGGCGACCGGCCGAGCCGGGACCACTCGGCCCTCGGGTCGCCGAGGACGGTGACACAACTGCCGGGCTCCGCCTGGCCGTCGGGGCGGATCCGGTAGCCGGTGACCGGGGTGCCGTACGACTCCACGGTGAAGCGTTCGACCCGGGTGGGGTCGCCGCACGCGGAGTCCTCCAGGACCGCCTCGGCCGGCCGGTCGCCGGAGGGAAGCCCGGAGCAGCCGGGGCCGGGGCCCGGATGGCCGGAGTCGTCCGAGTGATGCGAGACGATCCGCCACCGCGCGTCGTCGAGTTGTTCGAGCGCGTAGCGCGGGACGGCGGCCTCCGTACAGGGCCGCTGGTAGATCGGGCCGCCCCGGCCGTCGCGCCGCTCGCCCAGACAGAGGTCCGAGCCGATCACCCGGATACGGACCGGGCCCTCGGCGGGGGCGGTGAGAACGGGCGGATTCCGGCGGGCCCGATCGCCTTCGCGCAGGAAGACGACGATGCTGAGGGTCGCGGTCACGAGGGTGGCGACGGCGACCGCGACAACGAGGAAACGGCGCAGCCGGGCCCGCGCCGGCACCGGCACCCCGCCGGAGGCCCGGCCCGGGTCCGGGGCGGGGTCGGGCACCATGGGCCAGACGGGTGGCGAGTTCCCCGGCTCACCCGACTCACCTGAGTCACCTGAGTCACCTGCATCGTCTGGCTCGCCTGACTCGCCTGGATCCGGCGGCTCCCCGGCCCCCACCGGCATCCCGCCGGCACCCGGATCCCCGGAGCCCCCCGCTACCCCGGACGCCCCCGCCGCCCCGGCCTGCGGCGCGCCCCTCGCCCGGAGCGCCACGTCCCTCCGTATCGCCTCCCACTCCGCCGCCGCTTCGGGCGGCACACCGCACGCGCGCAGGAAGGCGGCGAGGAGTTCGGCGCGGGGGACGGTGGAACGGGCCAGCATGTCGGCGACGGCCGAACGCGGCAGCACGTCCCCGCGCGCCTCGGCGCGGGCCGAGAGCTGACGATAGGTGAGACCGGAGTGGTCCTTGAGGGCCTGGAGGCGGGCGACGAACTCGGCCGGACTCCGCGCGCCCCGCGCGCCGGGAGCCGTCTCCCCCCTGGTCATGTCTGGCCCCTTCGCCGCGAACCGGGCCCGGACCGGCGTACCGACATGGGGACGTGTCCGGGACACGTCTCCAGCCTTGTTGATCGCGGCGGCGCGCTCAAGCAGGGATTCGGCCCCGCTCGTTCACGGGAAGGGGTGACGACCGGGGCAGACGTACGGAACAGGCACACCGGCACAGGTGCACGCGGCAGGCGGCAGGCGGCAGGCGGCACGGACGGGCCGGCACCCGGGACAGATCGGGACCTGCGTCCCGTGCCGCCGGGCCGTACGACCCGCACCCGCACCCGGCCCCGCGCCCGGCCCCGGCCCCGGCCCGTATCCCCGTCAGAAGACCGACTCGGCCTCGCGCATCCGGCTCTCCGGCACCTTCTTCAGCTCGGTGATCGCCTCGGCCAGCGGCACCATCTCGACGCTCGTGCCGCGCAGCGACGTCATCCGCCCGAAGTCGCCCCGGTGCACGGCCTCCACCGCGTGCCAGCCGAACCGGGTGGCGAGCACCCGGTCGTACGCGGTCGGGGTGCCGCCGCGCTGGATGTGGCCGAGGATGACGGGCCGGGCCTCCTTGCCGAGGCGGCGCTCCAGTTCGTACGCGAGGGCGGTGCCGATGCCCTGGAAGCGCTCGTGCCCGAACTGGTCGATCTCGCCCTTGCCGTAGTCCATGGTGCCCTCGGCGGGGTGGGCGCCCTCGGCGACGCAGACGACCGCGAACTTCTTGCCCCGGGCGAACCGCTCCTCGACCATCTTGACCAGGTCGGCCGGGTCGAAGGGCCGCTCGGGCAGGCAGATGCCGTGGGCGCCGGCGGCCATGCCGGACTCCAGCGCGATCCAGCCCGCGTGCCGGCCCATGACCTCGACGACCATGACGCGCTGGTGCGACTCGGCGGTGGTCTTGAGCCGGTCCATCGCCTCGGTGGCGACGCCGACGGCGGTGTCGAAGCCGAAGGTGCGGTCGGTGGCGGAGATGTCGTTGTCGATGGTCTTCGGGACGCCGACGACCGGGACGCCGGCCTCGGACAGCATCCGGGCGGCGGTGAGCGTGCCCTCGCCGCCGATCGGGATCAGCGCGTCGAAGCCGCTCTTCTCGATGAGTTCCTTGGCGTTGTCGCAGGCGGCACGGAAGCGGGCGCGCTCCAGCCGGGAGGAGCCGAGGATGGTGCCGCCGCGGGCGAGGATGCCGCTGACGGCGTTGAGGTCGAGGGTGCGGTAGCGCCCCTCCAGGAGGCCCGCGTAGCCGTCCTCGAAGCCGATGACCTCGTCGCCGTAGTGGGTCACGGCCCGGTGCACGACCGACCGGATCACTGCGTTCAGGCCGGGACAGTCGCCGCCTGCGGTGAGAACTCCGATGCGCATCGTGCTGTGCTCCTGCTCGTGCTCGTGCCTCGTGCTTGCCGCCCCTGCCCGTGCTGGTCGCCCGTGCTGGTGCCGTGCTCCTCGCCCGTGCCCGTCGCCCGTGCTCGGGCGCGGCACGGGTGAGCCGAGATCGATTCTCACACGGTCGGCCGTGCGGGCGCGCCCGTAGCTACTCCGCAGCTACTCCGCGCGACCGCCGGGCCGGGGACCCTCCCGGGCCCTTGGTCCCGGGACGTACGGGCCGTTCGCCCGGGGCCTCGCGCGGGCCCTTCGCCACACCCTCGGCCACCCCTTCCACCTGGCCTTCTCCCGCCCCGCGCCCACCTCGTACCCGTGCTGCCCCACCCCCCGCCCGGCGGGCGTCCGAGAGATCTCCAGGGGTAATGTCAAGAGTGCATAGCCACCCCTATGGATGGCTTTTGCATGCACTGGGTTGACGAAGACCCGGCTCGGTACGGACGGTCCGAACGGTCCGGAACAGATCCGGCTCGCTCCGGAACGGATCCGGCACAGGTCCGAACGGTCCGCGACAGATCCGGACGGTCCGAACAGGCCCCCGGAGGGCACCGAGCCCGGGACCGCGGCGGCCCGGGGCCGAAAGCGGACTCAAAGCGGACTCTTCGAAGCCTTCGGACAGGAGACCACGGCGTGACACGCAGTGTGTACGTGACCGGGATCGACCGCGGGGACGGCCGTCAGGTCGTCGAGCTGGGAGTCATGGAACTCCTGACCCGCCAGGTGGACCGGGTGGGGGTGTTCCGTCCGCTGCGCCACGACGGTCCGGACCGGCTGTTCGAGCTGCTGCGCGCCCGCTACCGGCTCTCCCAGGACCCGGCCACCGTCTACGGCATGGACTACGAGGAGGCGTCCGCGCTCCAGGGCGAGCAGGGCACCGACGAACTGGTCTCCCGGCTGGTCGACCGCTTCCACGCGGTCACCCGCGCCTACGAGGTCGTCCTGGTCCTCGGCACCGACTTCGCCGCCACCCAGCTGCCCGACGAACTCGCCCTCAACGCCCGTCTCGCCAACGAGTTCGGCGCCCGGGTGATCGGGGTCGTCGGCGGTACGGGCCAGACCGCGGAGTCCGTACGGGCCGAGGCGCGCAACGCCTTCCGCGCCTACGACGTGCTCGGCTGCGACGTCCTCGCGATGGTGGTCAACCGGGTCGCCGCCGAGGACCGGGAGACGATCGCGGAGCGGCTGGCCGCCCGGCTGCCGGTGCCCTGCTACGTACTGCCCGACGAGCCGGCGCTGTCCGCGCCGACGGTCGCCCAGATCACCCACGCGCTCGGCGCCTCCGTCGTCCTCGGCGACGACGCCGGACTGTCCCGTGACGCGCTCGACTTCGTCTTCGGCGGCGCGACGCTGCCGAACTTCCTCGCCGCGCTGACCCCGGGCGCGCTCGTCGTGACCCCCGGCGACCGGTCCGACCTGGTCATCGGCGCGCTCGCCGCGCACTCGGCCGGCACCCCGCCCATCGCGGGCATCCTGCTCACCCTCGACGAGCGGCCGCCCGAGGCGGTCCTCACCCTCGCCTCCCGGATCGCCCCCGGCACACCGGTCGTCTCCGTCCGCGACAACAGTTTCCCCACCGCCGGGGAACTCTTCGCGCTCGAAGGCAAGATGACGGCCGCCACCCCGCGCAAGGCCGAGATCGCGATCGGCCTGTTCGAACGGCATGTCGACACCGCCGATCTGCTCGACCGGCTCTCGGTCGTCCGCAGCGGCCGGGTCACCCCGATGATGTTCGAGCACGAGCTCCTGGAACAGGCCCGGGCCGACCGGCGCCGGGTGGTGCTCCCCGAGGGCGCCGAGGAGCGGGTGCTGCGCGCCGCCGAGGTGCTGACCCGCCGTGACGTGTGCGACCTGACCCTGCTCGGCGACGTGGAGGCGATCCGCAAGAAGGCCGCCGACCTGGGCGTGGACCTCGGCGGCACCCAGCTGATCGACCCGCGGACCTCCGATCTGCGCGACGCGTTCGCGGAGAAGTACGCACGGCTGCGCGCCCACAAGGGCGTCACCGTGGAGCTGGCGTACGACGTCGTCTCGGACGTCAACTACTTCGGCACCCTGATGGTCGAGGAGGGGCTGGCCGACGGGATGGTGTCCGGTTCGGTGCACTCCACGGCCGCGACGATCCGCCCGGCGTTCGAGATCATCAAGACGAAGCCGGACGCCTCGATCGTCTCGTCCGTCTTCTTCATGTGCCTGGCCGACAAGGTCCTGGTGTACGGCGACTGCGCGGTCAACCCGGATCCGAACGCGGAGCAGCTCGCCGACATCGCCGCGCAGTCGGCCGCCACCGCCGCCCGCTTCGGTGTCGAGCCGAGGATCGCGATGCTCTCGTACTCCACCGGGACCTCCGGCTCCGGCGCCGACGTCGACAAGGTGCGCGAGGCCACCGCGCTGGTCCGGGCGAGCCACCCGGAACTGCGGATCGAGGGGCCGATCCAGTACGACGCGGCGGTCGAGCCGTCGGTGGCGGCGACCAAGCTGCCGGGCTCGGAGGTCGCCGGGCAGGCGAGCGTACTGATCTTCCCGGACCTCAACACCGGCAACAACACCTACAAGGCCGTGCAGCGTTCGGCCGGCGCGGTCGCGGTCGGCCCGGTCCTCCAGGGCCTGCGCAAGCCGGTGAACGACCTGTCGCGCGGCGCGCTCGTCAGCGACATCGTCAACACCGTCGCCATCACCGCTATCCAGGCCCAGGGCCGGGAACAGGGCCGGGACCGGTCCCCGGGCGGGACCCCGGGCCGCCCCCACCCGCAGTCCCAGACCGAGGCCCAGCCCCGCCCCGAGGCCGAGACCCGCCCCCAGGCCGACACCGAGGAGTTCTCCGCATGACCGCCACGCGTGTCCTCGTCCTCAACTCCGGCTCCTCGTCGGTGAAGTACCAGCTGCTCGACATGGCGGACGGCAGCCGGCTCGCGGCCGGGCTGGTCGAGCGGATCGGCGAGGAGACCTCCCGGCTCGTGCACACCCCGCTGCGCCCCGCCCACGGCGAGGGCGCGGGGATGAAGCGGGAGACGGTCGGCCCCATCGGCGATCACGAGGCGGCGCTGAAGGCCGTGGCGGCCGAGCTGGCGGCGGACGGGCTCGGCCTGGACTCCCCCGAACTCGCCGTGATCGGCCACCGGGTGGTGCACGGCGGGCTGCGGTTCACCGAGCCGACGATCATCGACGACGACGTGTGCGCGGAGATCGAGCGCCTGGTGCCGGTGGCGCCGCTGCACAACCCGGCCAACCTGCTCGGCATCCGTACGACCATGGCGATGCGCCCCGACCTGCCGCAGGTGGCGGTCTTCGACACCGCCTTCCACACCACGATGCCGGAGTCGGCGGCGCGCTACGCGATCGACACCGAGGTCGCCGACGCGCACCGGATCCGGCGCTACGGCTTCCACGGCACCTCGCACGCGTACGTCTCCCGGGAGACGGCCCGGCTGCTCGGGCGGGAGCCCGAGGACGTGAACGTGATCGTGCTCCATCTGGGCAACGGGGCGTCGGCCTCGGCGGTGGCGGGCGGGCGCTGTGTGGACACCTCGATGGGGCTGACCCCGCTGGAGGGGCTGGTCATGGGCACCCGCTCGGGCGACATCGACCCGGCGGTCGTCTTCCATCTGGGCCGGGTGGCGGGCATGTCGCCGGACGAGATCGACGAGCTGCTCAACAAGCGGTCCGGTCTGGTCGGGCTGTGTGGCGACAACGACATGCGGGAGATCCGGCGCCGCATCGACGCGGGCGACCGGCGCGCGGCCCTCGCCTTCGACATCTACGTACACCGGCTGAAGAAGTACATCGGGGCGTATTACGCGGTGCTCGGCCGGGTGGACGCGGTGGCGTTCACGGCGGGGGTCGGCGAGAACTCCGCCCCGGTACGGGAGGCCGCCCTCGCGGGCCTGACGGGCTTCGGCCTCGCGGTGGACCCCGAGCGCAACGCGCAGCGGTCGTCCGAGGCGCGGATCGTCTCGCCGGAGGGCGCGCGGGTGGCGGTGGCCGTCGTACCGACCGACGAGGAGCTGGAGATCGCTCGGCAGAGTTACGCGCTGGTGCGGCGCGAGCGGGTCGGGTGAGGTGTTCCGCCGGTTCGGGGCGGAGTCGTCGGAGAATCGCCCCTGTGAGAGCCGTCGAGGTGAGCCATCGCGGTGAGCCGCCGAGGTGAGCCATCGAGGAGAACCGTCGCCGAGAGCCCTGCCGGAGAACCGTCTTGTGGGAAAGGACCGGGGACGGGCTCAGGGGAATGCGGGCGCTGTTTGACGGAAGACCGAGGGAAGGCCGGCGGAAGGCAGCCGGTACACCGCCTGAAGTCCGCCGAAAGACGGCCGAAAGGCTGTCAAAAGTCGCCGAATGGTCATCGGAAGCCACCGAAAAGGTCATCAGAAAGGTGACTGGAAAGGAGAAAAGGCACTCGGATGCACTCGGAGGAGTGAACGCCTGAGCGGCCCCCCGCCCATTTGTACTTTCCGCCGACCGGAATATTCCGCAGTGAAACAAACCGATAGGATCCGCCTTATGCGCCGTTCCAAAATCGTCTGCACCCTGGGCCCCGCCGTCGACTCGTATGAGCAGCTGAAGGCTCTCATCGAGGCCGGTATGAACGTGGCCCGTTTCAACATGAGCCACGGCAGCCACGCGGAGCACCAGGGGCGGTACGACCGCCTCCGTGCGGCGGCGGCGGACACCGGCCGCGCCATCGGTGTGCTCGCCGACCTCCAGGGCCCCAAGATCCGTCTGGAGACCTTCGCCGAGGGCCCCGTCGAGCTGGTGCGCGGTGACGAGTTCACCATCACCACGGAGGACGTGCCCGGCGACAAGGCGATCTGCGGCACCACGTACAAGGGCCTGCCCGGCGACGTGTCCAAGGGCGACCAGGTCCTGATCAACGACGGCAACGTGGAACTGCGGGTCGTCGAGGTCGAGGGCCCGCGGGTGAAGACGATCGTCGTCGAGGGCGGCGTCGTCTCCGACCACAAGGGCATCAACCTGCCCGGCGCGGCCGTCAACGTCCCGGCCCTGTCCGAGAAGGACGTCGAGGACCTGCGGTTCGCCCTGCGGATGGGCTGCGACATGGTCGCGCTGTCCTTCGTCCGCGACGCGAACGACGTCAAGGACGTCCACAAGGTGATGGACCAGGAGGGCCGCCGGGTCCCGGTCATCGCCAAGGTGGAGAAGCCGCAGGCGGTGGAGAACATGGCGGCCGTCGTCGCCGCGTTCGACGCCGTCATGGTGGCCCGCGGCGACCTCGCCGTGGAATACCCGCTGGAGCGCGTCCCGATGGTGCAGAAGCGCCTCGTCGAGATGTGCCGCCGCAACGCCAAGCCGGTCATCGTCGCCACCCAGATGATGGAGTCGATGATCACCAACTCGCGGCCGACGCGCGCCGAGGCCAGCGATGTCGCGAACGCGATCCTCGACGGCGCGGACGCGGTCATGCTGTCCGCCGAGTCCTCCGTGGGCGCCTACCCGATCGAGACCGTGAAGACGATGTCGAAGATCGTCGCGGCGGCCGAGGAGGAGCTGCTGTCCAAGGGCCTCCAGCCGCTGGTGCCGGGCAAGAAACCGCGCACCCAGGGCGGTTCGATGGCCCGCGCGGCCTGCGAGATCGCGGACTTCCTGGGCGGTACGGCGCTGATCGCCTTCACCAAGTCCGGCGACACCGCCCGCCGGCTCTCCCGCTACCGCGCGGCCCAGCCGATCCTGGCCTTCACGACGGACGAGGGCACCCGCAACCAGCTCGCGCTGAGCTGGGGCGTCGAGTCCTTCCTGGTCCCGTTCGTGACCACCACGGACGCCATGGTCGACCTCGTCGACGCCGAGCTGCTGAAGCTCCAGCGCTACAACGCGGGCGACATCATGGTCATCACCGCCGGCTCGCCCCCCGGCGTCCCGGGCACCACGAACATGGTCCGGGTCCACCACCTCGGGGGCGGCGACCAGGGCTGACGCGCGGGGCCGCACGACTCCGTGCGGACATACGGCCGGTGGGCCGCACCCGGACCTCGGGGGTGCGGCCCACCGGCCGTCTCACGCCCAGGGGTCGCCGTCGGGCAGCACCTCGTCGACGTATCCCTCGGGGAAACCGAGGCTCACGGCGATCGCCCGGTAACAACGTCGCCGGCCGGCGTCGACTGGCACGCTGTAGACGCGGACGATCCCGACCAGGAAGCGGAACCCGAGGTCGGGATCGACGCACCGGACCACGTCCTCCAGCGCCGCGGCCGCCGCCTCGGGGACGTGCCGCGGCAGCGTCGGACCGATCCGCCGGACCTCGCGCAGCACCGCCTCCGTCGCCTCGGCGCGGGCGGGCGGCACGTACGGCACATAGCCGGGATCGATCTTCGCCAGGTGCTCTTCGCACGCCGCGGCCACTTGCTCCAGCCAGCCCCGCACGTCGGTGTCGAACTCCCCGGGGCCGGGCCCGTCACCGAGGCCCCAGCGGTGGGCCGCGGTCCACCACACCGCGCCGACCGACACGTCCGGCAGGTCCGAGTCGAGCAGCCGCCGCACGTCCGCCAAGAGCACCGCCGCGTGGACGCCGGGCACCTCGCCCACCTCGTGGCAGACGATCTCCCGCGCCTGGTCCAGCGCGGTACCTCCGTACAGCCCGTCGGCCAACACGACCGCGAGCCAGGGCACACCGAAGCGGAGGCCGCCGAAGTCCCGCCACCCGGGATCGAGCGCGGGCCACCGCACGCGCAGCTCCGCGGAGACGGCCGCCCAGGGAAAGGCCAGCAGTTCGCCGAGCGCCACGAACCGGTCGTACTGTTCCTTCCCGACCGGCACCGCGTACGCCTTGAGCACCCGGAGGAACAGCCGGAACCCGAGGTCGGCGTCGGCCTCGCGCACCACGCGCAGCAACGCCGGGACGATGCCCGGGACGGCGACACCCCGGACGAGTCCGGCGGCGGCCGACTCGATCTCCGCGGCCACGCTCGTACGCAACTCCTCCTCCCGCACCCGCGGGCGCGACGCGTCGAGGGCCTGCTCCTCGTACGGGTCCCGCTCCGGGAGACGCGGCGGGCACACCTTCGCCACCTCGCGCAGCCAGGCGCGCGTGTCCGCGCCTTCCTCGACCGGATCGAAACACCGGCGCACGGCGGCCGACCACACGGTGTGCAGTGTCCCCTCCGGCAGCCCGGAATCGAGCAGGAGCCGTACGTCCCGGCCGATCTGGAAGTCGTCGTCCTCGGCCGTCGCCCGCGCGAGAGCGAGGACGACGGGCCCGTCCAGCCGCAGCGCCGCCCGGGCGTACAGCACCCCGGCCAGCCCGCTGAGCCCGAAGTCACCCCCGTAGTCGTAGCAGTAGAACTCGCGTGTGCGGGCCACTCGTCCGCCTCCTGTCGGAAGTCGTGCGGGAGGGGCACCCCCCTGTGCGGAAGGTACCCCGTCCCCTTGGTCACCGACGTACTAGCCCGGAATCGGATACGACGTGAAGACCACGTAGCCGCTGTGCGCCTTCCCTCCCTCCTTCTTTGGTACGAACTTCAACAGGATCTCGACCCTATTGCCCGCCGCTTCAGGGCGGGTACCGCCCTTGCGCCAGATCTGGCCGAGGGAGTCCGCACCGCCACGAACCTCCCACTGGAACTTGAGGCAATCCACGCCGCAGTCGAAACCCGACTTCTTCGACTGAGCGATCTTCCAGCTCGACAGCCTCGTGGCGTTCTTCGGGGCCTTGACCCACTCCTCGATCGCTCGCCGGACGGCATCGGCCGCCGTGGCCTCATCCGTCCACCGGCCCGCCAGGCCCGCCTTGTTGTCGTTGGCCTTGGTCTGCATGGCCGCGTCGTTCGGCCTGACGTGGTCGGTCAGCGTGTGCGCGCCCAGGAAGCCCTCGTCGGCGATGATGTCGGTGCAGTTGTGCACCAGCACGTCCCGGGGCCGCTCACCCTGCGGGCGGACGTAGAAGGTGTGCAGCCCGTCGACCGTGAGGTCGAAGACCGTACGGGGCTCGAGACCGGCCCGCTCGCGCAGGGCGGTCACGGTCTGCTCCGTGCCCTCCGGGGTACGGAGCCGGTCTCCGACCCGCAGGTCGGCGACCGTCGTCCAGCCGCGGCCGACGACGAAGAACCGGTGCCCGACGGTGCTGGTGAGCCGCCCGTCGGCCACGCCGACGTCCACCAGGCGCTCGGTGTCGTGCCGGTAGGTGTTCGTGACGTCCCGCGACCGCAGGCCGCCGGTCACCGGGTCGGTGGAGAGCACCCGGTCGCCGACGCGTACATCCCGGATCGCGCGGTGCGAGCCGTCCGCCATGAGTACCCCGGTGGAGCCCGGGAAACTGTTCCGCTCGCAGGCGGCGAACACGTCCTCGTAGGCTTTGACGGTCTCTTCGACGCGCGCGATCGTCGCCGGGTCCAGTTTATCCAAGGCCCGCAGCGCGGCGAACGCCTCACGCACCCCCACGCCGGTCTTCAGAGCCGCGTCCAGGGCGCGGATGTACTCGGCGGCCGTGGTGAAGACCTTGCCGGGAATGAAGTTGCTCGCGGCCCACGCGCAGCCGCTGGCGCTGCCGTGATAGCAGTCCACGAAGTCCTGGACCAGAACGGCCTTGAGGATCTGGTAGGTGAGGGTCTGCTGGATCAGCTCCCATTTGCTGAAGTAGTTGGTGACGTCCTTCTTCAGGCCCTTGAAGTGCTCGGTGTGCAGGAACAGCGTGTCCGACGACGGGCATCCGGCCTCGGTGGCCGGGACATCGAGGTTGTTGCACTGGTAGTAGTCGACGTCGACGTCGAACGTCACCTTGAAGGTGACGGTGCAGCCCTCGAAGCCGACCTCGATGACGCAGTCGTTCAACTGCTCGGCGTTGGTGACGACGATGCTCTTCTCGTCGGCCACGTAGAACGTGCCGCCGATACCGGTGCCCGCGCCCGTCGACACCTGCTGGTTGGCCTGCGCCCGTTCGGCGCGGTCTGCGGCCTCCTGGGCCTCATCGGCGTACTTCTGGGCGTCCTTGGCCGCTTCCTCCGCCTCGGTGGCGGCGACGTCGGCGCGGTCGGCCGCCGCCCTGGCGTCCTTCGCGGCCTGCTCGGCACGGGCCGCGGCCTGGCGGGCGCCCTCGGCGTCGAGGGCGGCCTGGTCGGCGGACTCGCGGGCGGAACGGGCATGGCTCTCGGCGCGCCCGGCCGCCTTGTCGGCCGCCGCGGCGTCCTCGGCCGCCTGCCGGTCGTACTCGAGGGTCCTCGACAGTGACGCGACGGCCTTCGAGGCGGCCACGGCGGCGTCGGCGGCGTAGCCGAGGGCCTCCTTGGCGTACGTACGGGCGTCCGCCGCGTATCCGGCCGCGTTGGCGGCGTGCTGGTACGCCAGCTTCGCGTCGCCCGCCGCCGCGTCCGCGAGGGCCTTCGCGACGGCCGCCTCCTCCTTCGCGTTCGCGGCGTGCGCGGCGGCCACGGCCTGCTGCTGCTCGGCGATCGTCTTCGACGCCTGGCCGGTGAGCACGACCAGGCTCGCGGTGGCGTCGGTGGCGACGTACGGGGAGCCGAGCTGGATCGCGTCGTTCGCCGGCTTGGCGACCTGGGCCGCTGCGGCACTGGCGTCGGCCGCCGCCTGGGCGGTGACATAGGCGAAGCCGGTGGCCTTCGCGGCCGCCGCCAGGGCGACCGCGGCCTCCTTCTTCGCCGCGTCGGCGTGACCCTTGGCGATCCCCGCCTGGCGTTCGGCCTCGTCCGCGAGGGCGACCGCCGCCCGGGCCTCCGAGGCCGCGTGCTGGCTCGCCGCGATGGCGTCGGCGGCCGCGCTGGTCGCGACCCGCACGGCGGCGTCGGCCTTCAGCTTCGCCGCCTGGGCGCCGTCGGAGGCCGCGCGGGCCCGCTTCGCGGCGGCCTCGGC
>NZ_JBEYZX010000049.1:0-46949 GCF_040646255.1 Streptomyces sp. NPDC046203
CCTCCATCGGGTCGTCGAAGCCGAACCGGCCCAGCCGGGTACAGGCCGTGAACCGCGTCCCGACCCGGCTCGGGCCCGGAGTCGTCGACTTCCGCCCGGCCGCACGTTCACACAGGCATATGCCACATCGGAGGGCCGCTAGCGCGCCATCTCTTCCTTCAGCGCCAGGAGGAACGCGTCGACGTCGTCCTCCGTGGTGTCGTAGGAGCACATCCAGCGCACGTCGCCGGCCGCCTCGTCCCAGAAGTAGAAGCGGAACCGCTCCTGGAGCCGCCGGCTGACCTCGTGCGGCAGCCGCGCGAAGACCGCGTTGGCCTGCACCGGGTAGAGGATCTCCACCCCGTCCACGCTCCGCACCCCGTCCGCGAGGCGGCGGGCCATCGCGTTGGCGTGGCGGGCGTTGCGCAGCCACAGGTCCTTGGCGAGCAGCGCCTCCAACTGCACCGACACGAAGCGCATTTTGGAAGCGAGCTGCATGGACAGCTTGCGCAGGTGCTTCATGTGGCTGACGGCGTCCGGGTTGAGGACGACGACCGCCTCGCCGAAGAGCATGCCGTTCTTGGTTCCGCCGTACGACAGGACGTCGACGCCCACCGCGTTGGTGAACGCCCGCATCGGTACGTCGAGCGACGCGGCCGCGTTGGCGATCCGGGCGCCGTCGAGGTGGACCTTCATGCCCTTGGAGTGGGCGTGGTCCACGATGGCGCGGATCTCCTCGACCGTGTAGACGGTGCCGAGTTCGGTGTTCTGGGTGATCGAGACGACCTGGGGCATGGCCCGGTGTTCGTCGTCCCAGCCCCATGCCTGCCGGTCGATCAGCTCGGGGGTGAGCTTGCCGTCCGGGGTGGGCACGGTGAGCAGCTTCAAGCCGCCCATCCGCTCCGGGGCGCCGCCCTCGTCCACGTTGATGTGCGCGGACTCGGCACAGATCACCGCGCCCCAGCGGTCGGTGAGGGCCTGCAGCGCGGTGACGTTCGCGCCGGTCCCGTTGAAGACCGGGAAGGCCTCGGCGCTGGAGCCGAAGTGGCTGTGCATGATCCGCTGGAGGTGATCGGTGTACTGATCCTCTCCGTAGGAGACCTGGTGGCCGCCGTTGGCGAGCGCGACGGCCGCGAGGATCTCCGGGTGGACGCCGGCGTAGTTGTCGCTGGCGAAGCCCCGGACCGACGGGTCGTGGTGACGACGGGCGTCGGTACGGGAGCCCAGGGCCGCGGTCACGGCTTGGGAGTCAGCCACAGGCGCTGTCCATTCACTTCCTGGGCGGGCCGGTCCCAGAGTCCGGCGATGGCGTCGGCCAGTTCCGTGACGTCGGTGAAGCCCGCGAACTTCGCATTCGGGCGCTCGGCGCGCATCGCGTCGTGCACCAATGCCTTGATCACCAGGATGGCAGCCGCCGCCTGCGGGCCTTCGTCGCCCCCCAGCTTGCGGAAGGAGTCGGCCATGGCGAGGGTCCATGCCTCGGCGGCGGCCTTGCCGGCGTTGTACGCGGCGTTGCCGGCCACCGGCTTGTGCGCGCCGGACTGGCTGATCAGGACATAGCGGCCGCGGCCCCCGGCGCGCAGCAGCGCGTCATGGAAGGCGAGCGAGGTGTGCTGGACCGTGCGGATCAGGAGCTTCTCCAGGAAGTCCCAGTCCTTGAGCTCGGTCTCGGTGAAGGTCTTGCTGCCGCGCCAGCCGCCCACGAGGTGGACGAGGCCGTCGATCCGGCCGAACTCCTTCTCCGTCTTCGCCACCCACTCACGGGTGGCGTCGAGGTCGAGGAGGTCGACGGTGTCGCCGGTGACCGTGGCGCCGCCGTGCGCGTAGCGGGCGGCGTCGACGGCCTCGGCGAGGCGTGCCGGGTCGGCGTCGGCCGCGACGACGGTGGCGCCCGCCTCGGCCAGGCGCATGAGGGCGGCCCGGCCCGCGGGCCCGGCCGCGCCCGCGACCGCGATGACGGCTCCGTCCAGGCTGCCGTTCCCGTTGCCGATCATGGTCGTCTCCTCCTGCTCCGTGGCCTGCGCGGGCGTGATCGCCCCGGGGGCGGGGGCCGCACCGGCCCCCGCCGTGGTGTCCGCCGTACCGGTCACGCGGCGGCCTGCACGGCCTGCTCGGCGCCGGCGGCGGTGATGCCCT
This sequence comes from Streptomyces sp. NPDC046203, assembly GCF_040646255.1. NCBI lineage: Bacteria > Bacillati > Actinomycetota > Actinomycetes > Kitasatosporales > Streptomycetaceae > Streptomyces > Streptomyces sp. NPDC046203. The sequence continues at coordinate 2,116 of NZ_JBEYZX010000049.1, forward strand.
CGGTGGAGGCGATCACACCCTTGAGCTTCTTGGCAAGGGCCTCATAGAACATGCTGAGCGGAAACTCGTCGGGAAGCACGTCGTCGACGAGCTTGCGCGGCGGCAGCGACAGGTCCAGGGCGTCGGGGCCCTTGGCCCAGGTGGAGCCGGGGTGCGGGGCGAGGTAGGTGGCGACCAGCTCGTACGCCTTGAACCAGTGGACGAGCTTCGGACGGTCGATGCCGTCGCGGTACAGCTTCTCGATCTCGCCGCAGAGCTGGTTGGTGATCTCGGGGGCGCGCTCCCAGTCGATCCGCAGCTTGTTGTCGGTCCAGCGCACCACGTCGTGCTTGTGGAGGTACGCGAAGAGCAGCTGACCGCCGAGGCCGTCGTAGTTGCGGTTGCGGTCGCCGGAGACCGGGAAGCGGAACATCCGGTCGAACAGGACCGCGTACTGCATGTCACGGCCGTGCGGGTTGCCCTCGGCGTCGAGCTTCACGGCCTCCTTGAAGGCGGTGAGGTCGCAGCGCAGCTCCTCCAGGCCGTACATCCAGAACGGCTGGCGCTGCTTGATCATGAAGGGGTCGAACGGCAGGTCACCGTGGCTGTGGGTGCGGTCGTGGACCATGTCCCACAGGACGAACGCCTTCTCGCAGCGCTCCTGGTCCTCGACCATGGCCGCGATGTCCTCGGGCAGCTCGATGCCGAGGATGTCGACGGACGCCTCGGTGACCTTGCGGAAGCGGGCCGCCTCGCGGTCGCAGAAGATGCCGCCCCAGGTGAAGCGCTCGGGGGCCTCGCGGACCGCGACGGTCTCGGGGAAGAGGACCGCCGAGTGCGTGTCGTAGCCGCTGGTGAAGTCCTCGAAGGTGATGCCGCAGAACAGCGGGTTGTCGTAGCGGGTCGCCTCGAGCTCGGAGAGCCACTCCGGCCACACCATGCGCAGCACGACCGCTTCGAGGTTGCGGTCCGGGTTGCCGTTCTGGGTGTACATCGGGAAGACGACGAGGTGCTGGCGGCCGTCCAGTCGCTCGGCGGCCGGCTGGAAGGCGAGCAGCGCGTCCAGGAAGTCCGGTACCGCGAAGCCGCCCTCGGACCACTTGCGCAGGTCGGCGACGAGCGCGCGGTGGTAGGTGGCATCGTGCGGGAGCAGCGGGGAGAGCTGCTCGACCGCGCCGGCGACGCGCTCGACGGTCCGCTCGGCGTGCGCCCGGGACGGCGCGCCCTCGGCGTCGAAGTCGATGGAGCCGTCCGCGCTCTGCCAGGGGCGGAGCTCCTCCACGGCATTCTTGAGCTCGGTCCAGGCAGGGTGCGCGATCACGAGAGCGTCGGCGGATATCCCCGCACCGGCCATGTCCTGCACAAGAATTTCCGTCATGTCACTTCCTCCGCCGGAGAACCATTCGTGCCGCCACCGTAACCATCCACAGATCGCCGCCACAAGAGGTGCGAGAGAAATTGTCCGGCGCACCCCCGGGTCCGGCCGTGGATTTTCCTGTGCGGATGGGGCAGGGGGCTGAGGAATACGGCCTTCCTTCGCCAACTCCCCCTTGCGCCCACACGATCGGGCGGGGTGGACGGGTCGGTGCGGACCGGAACAGTACGGTCTCATCCAGCCAAAAAGGGGCGGGGATGTTTGGCCGGGCCGCTCTGCGGCAAGCTGGGCCGCCTGAATTCCGTCGACGGAAGCGAGAAGGTCTTGAGTCTGCTCACCATCGGTCACCGCGGGGTCATGGGCGTCGCCCCCGAGAACACCCTGCGCTCCTTCGTCCAGGCCGAGAAGGCGGGGCTCGACCTCGTCGAACTGGATCTCCATCTGAGCGAGGACGGCGCTCTCGTCGTCATGCACGACGCCGATGTCGACCGCACCACGGACGGGAGCGGCCCGATCGCCGGGAAGACCCTCGCGGAGCTGCGGACGCTCGACGCGGGCGACGGCGAGCGGGTGCCCGTCTTCGAGGAGGTCCTGGACGCGGTCTCGGCGCCGCTCCAGGCCGAGATCAAGGACGTCGGCGCGGCCCGGGCGCTGGCCGCCGTACTGAACGCGCGGGACCTGACCGGGCGGGTACAGGTCCTCTCGTTCCACGACGAGGCCCTGGCGGAGATCCGCGATCTGGTGCCGGGGGTCCGCACCGCGCTCGTCGCCGACGAGCGGCAGGCCGACGTGATCGAACGCGCGCTCGCGGTGGGCGCGACGGCGCTGGTGCTCAACATCCGCCGGCTCACGCTCGACACCGTCGAGCGGGCGCACGCGGCGGGTCTGTGGGTGGGCGGCTGGGTGGTCAACACCCAGGCGGAGCTGCGGCTCGCGCGCGCCCTGGGCCTGGACGGGGTGACGACCGACCGGCCGGAGATCAGGCTGACGGGGGAGCGCTCGGAGGACTGAGGTCCTCCGGGGGGGGAGCGTGGAGGTGAGGACGGGCGCGGGGCGGGCCGGGGGCAGGACCCCGGACACCGGCCCCGCGTACGCCGGGGCCCGAGCCGGGGGCTCGGGCCTCCCGGGGCGGGGCCCCGGTCCGTCGGCTCGGGCTGGGGCTGGGGCTCGGGCTGGGGCTCGGGCTCGGGCTCGGGCTCGGGTCAGACGAGGTTCTTGACCAGGAGTTCGAACTCCAGGTCGTCGCGCTGGGGGATGCCGAAGCGCTCCTCGCCGTACGGGAAGGGGCTCATCTTGCCGGTACGGCGGTAGCCGCGGCGCTCGTACCAGGCGATCAGTTCGTCGCGGACGGAGATCACCGTCATGTGCATCTCGCGCACGTCCCACATCTCGCGGACGCGGCGCTCCGCCTCCTCGATGATCTGCCGGCCGAGGCCCTCCCCCTGGTTCTCGGGGCGGACCGCGAACATGCCGAAGTAGGCGATGTCACCGCGGTGTTCGAGCTGGCAGCAGGCGACGAGCCGGCCGTCCCGCTCGACCGTCATCAGCCGGCTGCCCGGGGCGGTGACGACGTCGGCGACCGACTGCGCGTCGGTGCGCTGTCCGTGGATCATGTCGGCCTCGCTGGTCCAGCCGGTCCGGCTGGACTCGCCGCGGTAGGCGGACTCGACCAGCGGGACCAGGGCCGGGACGTCGTCGAGAACGGCGTCGCGGTAGGTGAGCGGGCCGGTGTGCCGGGGTGCGGCGGTGTCCATGGTGGTGCGGTCTCCCCTCGGGCGGTGACGATCGGCGGATGCGATCGTTCCGAGCCTAGCGCGCGCCCGCCACGCTCCCCCTCGTACACCTGTGCGCCCGCGTGGGGGCTGCCTTCCCGGGCATGCACCCCGGGGAATCGCGACGAGGGGGTGTGCGGCGTGCACGGAACGGCTGCGCCCGGGTGGCTGCTGGTCGCGCTGTGCGGCGCGAGCGGGGCCTACTGCCTGGTGCTGATGGTACGGACGGCGCCGAGCCGGGCCGGGGGCCCGCCCGGGGCGCGCGGCGGCGCCGGGAGCGAGGCCCTGATGGGTTTCGGGATGGCGGCGATGGCGCTGCCCGCGGCGGTGCTCACCCCGCCGTCGTGGAGCTGGGCGGTGTACGCGGTGGTCTTCGGGCTCGCGACGCTGTACGGGCTCGCGGCCGCGGCGGGACGGGGCGGGGCGCGCCGGGGACACCATCTGCACCATCTGGTCGGCTCGTCGGCGATGGTCTACATGGCGGTGGCGATGGCCGCGGCACCGGGAGCGCACGGGGGGCACGGCGGGGGGCACGGGCACCCGGCCGCCGGCGGCATACCCGTCCTCACCGGTGTGCTGCTCGTGTACTTCGGCGGGTACGCGCTGCGCGCCGGCGCGCGGCTGGTGCCGGGGGCGGCACCGGCGGGCGCGGCCGTGGGTGCGGGCGCGGGTGTGGGTGCGGGCGCGGGTGTGGGTGCGGGCGCGGGTGTGGGTGCGGGTGTAGGTGCGGGTGTGGCCGGCGGGAGTTCCGGCACCGGGGTCGCCGAGCTGACTCGGGTGTGCCAGCTGTCGATGGCGCTCGCGATGCTGGCGATGCTCGTCACGCTCTGAGCGGTACGGGGCGGGGCCGCCCGTACGCGATCACGCCGTGGTGTACGTCACTTGCCCCGCACGGGCATACCCCGGCGCGTACCCCGCTCATAGGCTGACGCCATGTCGGTCTCCCTCACCCTGCTCCTGCTCGGCGTGCTCACTGCCGCCGTCGCACCGCGTCTGCTGGCACGGGCCGACTGGGTGGAACGGGAACCCGTGGTGGCGCTGTGGGTGTGGCAGTGCGTGGTGGCGGCGGTCCTGGTGAGCTTCGCGCTGTCGATGACCTTCAGCGCGGCGGCGGCCTGGAAGGCCGTCCGGGGACAGGTCTTCGCGCCCGCGCCGAACGCCGTGATCGAGGCGTACCAGCTGGGCACCGGCCGTTCGTGGTCGGCGGTGATCGCCGTCCTGCTGGCGGCGGGCGGGCTGTGGAGCGGGGCGATGCTGGGCCGGGAGATCGGCCGGGCGCGGACCCGCCGCAAGCAGCGCCGGAACGAACTCGTGCTGCGGGCACCGCTGTTGCCCGGCGAGGAGCCGTCCGGCAGTGCGCGCCTGGTGGTGCTGGAGGGCGAGCGTCCGGGGGCCTGGTCGCTGCCGGGCGGGACACCTCGCCTAGTCGTCACCACGGCGGCGCTGCGCCGGCTCAAAGGCCGTCAGCTGGACGCGGTGCTCGCGCACGAGCAGGGTCACGCCCGGGCCCGGCACGACTGGCTGCTGCACTGTGCGACGGCGCTCGCGGCGGGCTTCCCGGGAGTGCCGGTGTTCGCGGCCTTCCGGGGTGAGATGCACCGTCTGGTGGAACTGGCGGCGGACGACGTGGCCTCGCGCCGGTTCGGACGGCTGACGATCGCCCTCGCCCTGGTCGAACTCAACGAGGACCGGGGCGTGTTCGGCCCCGGCCAGACCCCCGGCGCCGACCTCCCGCAACGCGTCGACCGCCTTCTGGCCGCCGCCCCTCGGCTGACCGCGGCCCGCCGGCTGCGTCTGACGGCCGCGGCGGCCCTGGTCCCGGTGGTCCCGATCCTGATCGCGTTCATCCCGGCGCTCCGGGCGCTGAACTAAGGCTTTTCCCGCTAACTGCCTGCTCAGCGCCCGATGGCATGATCGATGCATGATCAGTGAACCCGGCCGTCCCGGCACGATGAGGTATGTCCTGTTCGATGTAGATGGCACATTGATCGACGCCGTGGAAAACCAGCGCCTGGTCTGGCACACGTGGGCAGAGCGGTACGGGCTGGACTCTGATGAGGTCTACCGAGTGGCGCTGCAGACGAGGCCGATGGAGACGTTCGCGCGGATTGCCCCCGATTAGGACCCCCAGGAGTGCCTGGCCGCACTGCATGAGCTGGAGGACGAGGACGTTCGAGACGGTTCATATGCGGCCTTCGACGGCGCCGCTGAACTGCTGAATGCCTTGGAGGGCGGGGCGTGGGCGCTCGTGACCTCGAACTACGAGCACCGGGTACGCGGACGTTTCGCACGGACAGGATTGCCGGTCCCGAAGGTCGTCGTGGATGCAGCCGCCGTGGCGGAGGGCAAGCCGTCGCCGGTGCCGTATCTGCAGGCAGCCGCACAACTCGGTGCCAAGCCGGAGGACTGCCTGGTCATCGAGGATGCCCCCTCTGGGGTGCAGTCCGGACTGCATGCCGGGATGACGGTGTGGAGCGTCAACACCCCTGTGGCAGTCGATGGCGTGCATCGTCACTTCGGCAGTCTGCGGGAAGCGGTCCGGGACATCCTTGCCTTCTCATCCGGGGTCCACCCTGACCAGCTGGGAGCTTGAGCCGCAATGGAATGATTTTGCTGTGGCTGGTGTGATCACGGCGTCGGAGCCGTCTTGGATAGCCCCGCTCACCGGACTGAACCCTTACTGCTTCGACAAGTTGATGACTGTCGTGCGACGCAAGGTCCCGGACGAGCCGCGGCGGGTCGGCCCTGGAGCCCGCCGAGGGAAGACCGGGCGCTGCTGGTCGCGGCCTGCTGGCGTACGAATTTGACGCTGCGCCAACTCGCCCCGCTATGCGGCGTCTCGAAGTCCGCCGCCGACCGGATCATCGACCATCTCGGGCGCAAGCTCGCACTCCAGCCCAGACAGCGGTTCCCGAAGGACACCGTACTGATCGTCGACGGCGCCCTCGCACCCACACGTGATCACGCGGTATCCGAGCAGTCGAAGAACTGTCGCACTCCACGAACCATCAGGTCGTCAGGCAACCGCAACGACTGCAAAGCCTGGGAGCAATCCGACACCAAGGCCACGGTTGGGCGGACGATGACGACGGCCGACGGCGGCTATCCGGGCACCGGGCTCGTCATGCCTTACCGCCGCACCCCGGACATCGAGCTGCTCTCCCTGCTGGGGACCGAGGAAGGTACGGCGGGCCCCACGGTACGGTTCGACAGCCGCTTCACCTTCTTCGAAGAGGGCGACCCGGAATTCGACGAACTGAGGTTCGTCGCCGAACCGACGGCCACTCCGTCCGGGTGTGCCGCCGAGGCCCGGATGGACGCCGGCCTGGACCGGGCCGGGGGGACGTACGGCCCCGGTGTCCACACCTTCCACCACGCGCGGGCCGACGGACTGTCCCTCGCCGAGGCCCTGGGCTTCCCGGAGGAACAGGTCGGCGTGCTCCGCACGAGAGACGACATCCCGCACCGTCCGGGTTTCACCTCCCGGTGACGACCGGGCCTGCACGAGGACGGACTCCGCCCGGCGTCGGGTCCGGTGCTCCGGGCCGGGCCGTGCGTCGGGCAGGATCGGGGGATGCGTATCTCCGCCGCCGTGTCCGGCGCTCTGGCCGTGCTGTTGCTCGTCCTGGTGGCCGTGGGCTGGTCGCCGTTGCTCTCCTTCGACCGGGACGTGGCCGAGGCGCTGCACCGCAGCGCCGTCGCGCATCCCGGCTTCACCCACCTCAACCGGATCCTGACGGACTGGGTCTGGGATCCGTGGACCATGCGCGCGCTCGTCCTGGTGGCGGTCGGGCTGCTGGTGTGGCGGCGCGCGTGGCTGCTCGCGCTGTGGGTGGCGGGGACGTCCCTGCTGGCCTGGGGTCTTCAGCAGGGCCTCAAGTCCCTGGTGGACCGGCCGCGCCCGCAGTGGCCGGATCCGGTCGACTCGGCGCGGTACGCGTCCTTCCCGTCCGGGCACGCGATGACGGCGACGGTCACCTTCGGGCTGCTGCTCTGGGTACTGGCGCTGTACTGGCGCGAGACCTGGCGGGGCTGGGGGACGATCGCCGGAGTGGCCGTGGTGTCGGTGCTCGGGGTCGGCTGGACCCGGCTGTACCTGGGCGTCCACTGGCCGTCCGACGTGCTGGGCGGCTGGCTGTTCGGCTGGTGCTGCGTGGCCGTGTCGATCGACGCGTACCGCCGCCTCGCGGCCCGTACCCGTACCCGCGCCCGCACCGCTCCCCCGGTGGGCAGGGCTTGATGCCCGTCCCGTCCTGGACGATCCCCCGTGTCGTCCAGGACGGAACGGCATGCCCAGCCGTCGGCCACGCGGGCACGACGGCAGGACACGCTGAGTATATTGGCTGAAAGCCAGTCAACGCAGGAGTCCAGCATGTCCCCGCGCAGCGCATCGGTCAATCAAGAGCTTCGTCGGCGCTCCCGCGAGCGGATCCTGCAGGCCACCGTGGACCTCGTCGGCGAACGCGGATACGAGGCGACGACCCTCGGGGACATCGCCGCGCGGGCCGGTTCGGCGCGCGGACTCGTCTCGTACTACTTCCCCGGCAAGCGCCAGTTGCTCCAGTCCGCGGTGCACCGGCTGATGCACCGCACCCTGGCGGCGGCCCTGGAGCGCGAGCCGCGCACCGAGGACGGCGCCGAACTCCTGGCGCGGGCGATCGACGCGGTGCTCGGGCTCGCCGCGGACCACCCCGTCCTCATGCGGACGCACATGGCCGGCATCCTCCAGGCCGAGGGCTTCCTCCAGTGCTCCGAACAGCAGCGGCTCGCCGCGCTGCTGCGCGAGACCGTGGCCCGTTCGGGCTCCCCGGATCCGGACACCGACTATCCGCTGCTGCGGGCGCAGCTCATGGGGACCGTCTTCGCGCTGCTGCTGCCCGGGGCGGCGATGCCGCTCGCCCCGCTGCGGGCCGAACTGTTCCAGCGCTACGGGCTCGGCCTGGAGCGCGGCATGCCGCCGGGCGGTACTCGGCCCGGCGGCATGCCCGTGGTGCCCGTAGTGTGCGCGGTGCGGGACGACGTCGCGGCCCGGGTGGCGGGCCCGCTGCCGGGCCCGCCCGTGGATCGGCCGATGGACCAGCCGGAGGGTCAGCCAATGGATCGGCCGACGGGTCAGTCGTCCTGACCCTGGTCGTCCTGTGAGCGGCCGAAGTCCGCGAAGTAGTCCGGCTGCGTCTGGACGTTCAGCTCGTCCATCCGGATCCCGGACGCCTTGTCGGTGCGCTTGTCGGAGAGCTTCAGGACGTCGAGGCCCTTGGCGATGTCGTTCGAGTAGATGTGGCCGTTGTAGTAGTACGCCGACCAGGAGCCGCCGATGTCGAGCGTGTCCGCGGAGAGCGGGCCGCGCTCGAAGTAGGCGATCTCCTTCGGCTTCAGGGAGTCGGTGAAGTCCCAGACGGAGACGCCGCCCTGGTACCACGCCTGGACCATCAGGTCCTTGCCCTTGACCGGGATCAGCGAGCCGTTGTGGGCGACGCAGTTCTCGGTGTCGGCCTGGTGGCGCGGGATCTTGAAGTAGCCGCGGAAGACCAGCTTGCGCTTGTCCCCCTTGCCGGTGATGTCGTAGATGCCGTCGGCACCTCGGTTCGGGCCGACCTCGGCGTTGCAGGTGGCCGCGCCGCCGCCGCCCAGTTCGTCGGTGAAGACGACCTTGTCGGCGGTCTGGTTGAAGGTCGCGGAGTGCCAGAACGAGAAGTTGACGTTGTCCTGGACCTGGTCGATGACCCGCGGGTGCTCCGGGTCCTTGATGTCGAAGAGGATGCCGTCGCCCATGCAGGCGCCGGCGGCCAGGTTCCGGCTCGGCAGCACGGTGATGTCGTGGCAGCCGGTGGTCTTGGCGACGCCCGGGTTGGTGGGCGCGCCGGGGTTGCCTCCGCCGTCGGGACCCTCGCCCGGGAAGAGGACGGGGAAGTTCACGACCTTGGCCCGCTCGGGCGCCTTGCGCGGGACCTTGATCACGGAGATGCCGTCGTGCGGCGGCTGGCAGTCCGGGAAGGCCACGCTGGGCGAGTACGAGGAGACGTAGATGTACACGTCGTCGCGCTTGGGCACCAGGGTGTGGGTGTGGGAACCGCAGTTGGTCTCGACGGCGGCGACGTACTTCGGGTTGGTGACGTCGCTGATGTCGAAGATCTTCATGCCCTCCCAGGACTCCTTGATCGTGGCCGGCTGCGGAACGCTGGCGCACGAGTCGTCACTGCGGGAGGAGTCGGTGGACAGGAAGAGCAGGTTGCCGGAGACCGACACGTCGTTCTGGGAGCCCGGACAGAGCACCTGGGCCACGGTCTTCGGGGACTTCGGGTTGCCGATGTCGAAGATCCGGAAGCCGTCGTAGTTGCCGGCGAAGGCGTACTTGCCCTGGAAGGCGAGGTCGGTGTTGAGGCTGGGGAGGATGTCCTTGGGGACATTGGCGAGATGTTCGATGTTGGCGCTGTGGACGATCTCGTCCACGCCGGGTATCTCGCCCGCGGCGATGGCGGCGCGGGCGCCGGCCGCCTGACCGGCGGTGATGCCGCTCTTCGCCGGGGCGTCACCGGGGTCGGGGGTCGCGGCCGCGGGGCCCGCGACGAGCAGGCCGAGCAGCAGGCCGGCCGCGGCGCCGGCCGCGCCCAGGGCTTGGTTCCGTCTGTGCCGGATTCTCGTGAGGCTCAACGAAGTTACTCCGTCCTCTTCGAGGTCTGTTCAGGTTTGAACCACGGATGGACTTCGGCAGTATCGTCCTTAGCGTGCTCATCTCAACAGATGGCAACAGGAAAGTCATGAGGTTTCCCCGCATCGCAACACCGTCGTCGCCCGAGTCCCCCGAAGACGCAGAGAACCGGAGATCCTGAAGGGTCCGTGAGTCACCCCCTTCAGGACACCGATCAGCCGAAGTCCCCGTGGAGGTCGTGTTGTTGATCAGCCGTTTCCGTCGAACCGCCGCCGTCGCCCTGTGCGCCGTCGCCGTACTCGCCCTGTCCGCCTGCGAGTCGGGGCCGGGCGACGACGGACCGACCGCCAAGTCGGCTGCGGGCACGGCGGGTTCGAGCGGATCCGTGGTGGCCCCGGGCAGGCCGGGCGAGCCCGCGCGGCGCGTCTCGCCCGAGGAGGCGGCCCGGATGCTGCCCGACGAGACGCCCAACGGCGCCGACTTCCGGTATGTGCAGATGATGATCGAGCATCACCGGCAGGCCCTCGTGATGACCGCGCTGGCGCCCGAACGGGCGGCCTCGCCGCAGGTGAAGAAGGTCGCGGAACGCATCGCCGCCACGCAGGGGCCGGAGATCGGCGCGATGCGGGGGTGGCTGAAGAAGAACGGCGGCCCGCGACCGCAGACCGGTCACGACCACCACACCATGCCGGGGATGGCGACCGAGGCCAAGCTCGCCGAGCTGCGGGCCGCCCGTGGCACGGCGTTCGACACGCTCTTCCTGTCCCTGATGATCGCTCACCACGAGGGCGCGCTGACGATGGCGGGCGAGGTGCTGGCCGAGGGCAACAACGTCCTGGTGGAGGAGATGGCGAACGACGTGGTCGCCCAGCAGACTTCGGAGATCCAGCGGATGCGCTCGATGTAGCCGGAGGGGTACAGGCTCCCCGCCCCCAGCGGATCCGCCGGAACCGCCGGACCCTGTCGGCCGTACGCACGGCCGGCCGGGCGTTCCGGCGCGCCCTGCCGGACTCGTCAACAGGACGGAAGGGGCCGGTACTTGGAGAAGCCGGAGCCGGGGGCCCGGAGCCGGAGCCGATGCCGTACGCCCGGAGCCCGATGCCGAGGGGGCCGGGGCCGGAAGTCCGCGCCACGGCCCGTCCACGCACCCCCGGCGGCGCCGTCAGTGGTCGCCGAGGCGGCCGGACTGCCGCTCGGCCGCCTCGAGGACGGCGTCGAGGAGCCCGGGGAAGAGGGCGTCGAGGTCCTCGCGGCGGAGCGAGCTGAGCTTGGCGGTGCCCTGATACGCCTGCCGGACGACGCCGCTCTCGCGCAGGACGCGGAAGTGGTGCGTGGTGGTCGACTTGCTCACCGGGAGGTCGAAGTACGAGCAGCTGAACCCGTCGCTCCCGTCGCGGGCCATGTCCCGGACGATCCGCAGCCGTACGGCGTCGGACAGCGCGTGCAGCACGGCTTCGAGCCGGATCTCCTCGCGTGCGGGGTGATCCAGGGCGCGGGGGTTGGTCGCGGTCGACACGGCTGCGGCTCCACGGCTCTCGGAGGGACGGGACTCCATTGTACGAGAGTCCTCGTAGTTTGACAGTTGTCGTACTACGATGGGTATCGTACGAGCCGCGTCATCGCCCCGTCACTGCCCACCCTCCCCCGGCACGCCCGAAACGGAGTCCGCCATGAGCACCGTCCCCGCTCTCTTCCAGCCCTTCACCCTTCGCTCCGTCACCTTCCCGAACCGTGCCTGGATGGCCCCGATGTGCCAGTACTCGGCGGAACCGGCCGGTCCCGCCGCGGGGGTCGCGGGCGACTGGCACTTCGCGCACTACGCCTCCCGTGCCACCGGCGGCACCGGGCTGATCCTGCTCGAAGCGACGGCGGTCGCGCCGGAGGGCCGGATCAGCCCCTTCGACCTCGGGATCTGGGACGACGCGCAGATCGAGGGGCTGCGCCGGATCGCCGCCTTCCTGACGGAGCACGGCACCGTGCCGGGCATCCAGATCGGGCACGCGGGACGGAAGGCCTCGACGCAGCAGCCCTGGAAGAGCCGCGGCCCCGTCGATCCGGCGACCGGCCTCGCCTGGCAGCCGGTCGGCCCGAGCCCGGTCGCCTACGCCGAGGGCCACCCGGTGCCGACCGAGCTGACGGTGGAGCGGATCCACGAGATCACGGCCCGTTTCGCCGACGCGGCGCGACGCGCGCTGGCCGCCGGATTCCGGGTGGTGGAGGTGCACGGCGCGCACGGCTATCTGCTCGGCGAGTTCCTGTCCCCGCACAGCAACCGGCGCACCGACGCCTACGGCGGCTCCTTCGACAACCGCGTCCGGTTCGCCCTGGAGGTCGTCGACGCCGTGCGCGCCGTCTGGCCCGAGGAACTGCCGCTGTTCTTCCGGATCTCGGCCACCGACTGGCTGGAGGAGCAGGGCTGGACGCCCGACGAGACGGTCCGCTTCGCCGCCCTGCTGCGCGAGCACGGGGTGGACCTGCTCGACGTCTCCACCGGCGGCAACGGCGGCCCGGCCCGGATCCCGGTCGCCCCCGGCTACCAGGTCCCCTTCGCCGCCCGCGTCAAGGCGGAGACCGGTCTGCCCGTCGCGGCGGTGGGGCTCATCACCGAGAGCGCGCAGGCCGAGAAGATCCTCGCGAACGGGGAGGCGGACGCCGTCCTGCTCGGCCGCGAGCTGCTGCGCGACGCCTCGTGGCCGCGCCGCGCGGCCCGCGAACTCGGCGCCGAGATCCCCGCCCCGGCGCCGTACTCCTGGGCCATCTGAGTCCGGCAACACGCCCCTGACCAGGGGCGAAGCGGCTCCGGGACGCCGTTGTCAGTGGTGCGGTGCAGACTGGCCCGTATCCGCGACAACGGCGTCCTGGAGGTGTCGGCATGACCGACGTGCTACTGACCGTGGGAACCCGCAAGGGCCTGTTCACCGGCCGCAGGAAGAACGGCCGGTGGACGTTCGACGACCCGCACTTCAACGCCCAGGCGATCTACTCGATCGGGATCGACACCCGCCGCGCCCGCCCCAGAATCCTCGTCGGCGGGGACAGCGCGCACTTCGGCCCTTCCGTCTTCCACTCCGACGACCTGGGCGCGAGCTGGACCGAGCCGGCCTGTCCGGCGGTCAAGTTCCCGCTGGACACCGGTGTTTCCCTGGAGCGGGTCTGGCAGCTCCACCCGGCGCCCGCCCACTCCCCCGACGTGGTGTACGCGGGGACGGAGCCGGCCGCGCTCTTCCGGTCGGCCGACGGCGGGGAGTCCTTCGAACTGGTCCGCCCGCTGTGGGAGCACCCCACCCGGGACCGGTGGATGCCGGGCGGGGGCGGCGAGGCGGTGCACACCGTGGTGACCGACGCGCGGGACGCCGACACGGTGACGGTGGCGGTGTCCGCGGCGGGCGTCTTCCGCACCCGGGACGGCGGCGCGAGCTGGGCCCCCGCCAACCGGGGCGTCTCGGCAGTGTTCCTGCCCGACCCGGACCCCGAGTTCGGCCAGTGCGTGCACAAGGTCGCGCAGGACGCGGGCGACCTCGACCGGCTGTATCTGCAGAACCACTGGGGCGTGTTCCGCAGCGACGACGGCGGCGGGGCGTGGACCGACATCGGCGGCGGGCTGCCGTCCGACTTCGGCTTCGCCGTCGTCGCCCATCCGCACCGGCCGGACACCGCCTATGTGTTCCCCATCAACGCCGACACCGACCGCGTGCCGGCCGGCCGGCGCTGCCGGGTCTACCGGACTTCCGATGCCGGGGCGACCTGGGAGCCGCTCACCCGGGGCCTGCCCGAGAGCGACCACTACGGCACGGTGCTGCGCGACGCGATGTGCACGGACGGAGGCGAACCGGCCGGCGTCTACTTCGGCAACCGCAACGGCGAGGTGTACGGGAGCGCCGACGACGGCGACAGCTGGGAGCTTCTCGTCGAACATCTGCCTGACGTGCTGTGCGTACGAGCGACGGTCCTCGGCTGAACGGCCCCGGTTCCCGCCCCCGGCCGGGGTCCGGCGCGGGGCCCGGCGCACCGTCGGGCGTGACTGTCGTACTGCGCCAGTAGAGTGACGCCGTGGCAGCACGACCGTTGAACGAAATCGTCGAGGCCGGGTGGGCGCACGCGCTCGCGCCGGTGGCCGAGAACATCGCCGCGATGGGCGACTTCCTCCGGCAGGAGGTCGCCGCGGGGCGCACCTATCTACCGTCGGGGGCGAACGTCCTGAGGGCGTTCCAGCAACCCTTCGACGAGGTACGGGTCCTCATCGTCGGCCAGGACCCCTATCCCACGCCCGGGCACGCCGTGGGCCTGAGTTTCTCGGTGGCGCCGGACGTGAGTCCCGTACCGCCGAGCCTGAACAACATCTTCTGGGAGATGCACACCGATCTGGGGCATCCGCGCCCCTCCAACGGTGATCTGACGCCGTGGACCCGGCAGGGCGTCCTCCTCCTCAACAGGGCGCTCACGACCGCGCCGCGCAAGCCCGGCGCGCACCGGGACAAGGGCTGGGAGGCCGTCACCGAGCAGGCCATCCGGGCGCTCGCCGCGCGCGGGAAGCCGCTGGTCTCCGTGTTGTGGGGGCGTGACGCCCGCAATCTGCGGCCGCTGCTCGGCGATCTGCCGGCCATCGAGTCCTCGCACCCCTCGCCGATGTCGGCGGACCGCGGCTTCTTCGGGTCCCGGCCGTTCAGCCGTACCAACGAACTGCTGACGCGACAGGGCGCCCAGCCCGTGGACTGGCAGCTGCCGTGACCTCCCCGGCGTCCCCCGGCCGGCCGGGCCTCGTCGTCGGGGTCGACTCCGGTGGCTCCGGGCTGCGGATCGCACTCGCGCTCGTGCGGACCGGTGAGCGGCCCGGTGCCGGAGCCCGCGCCGGCGTCGGTACCGCAGCCGCGGCCCCGGAGATCGTGGAGACGGTCTCCTCCCGGGAGCCGGTACGCACCGGGCCGGGCGGGATCGACGCCGGACAGCTGCTGGAACGGGTGCTGCCCGCCGTCGACGCGATGCGGCGGCGGGCGGGCGGCGGACCGATCGGGGCCGTCGCCGTCGGCGCGGCCGGGATGGCGACGCTCGGCGACCGGCTGCGGGCCGAACTGCCCGGGGCGTTCGCCCACGCCTGGGGCGTGCGCCGGCTCGCCCTCGCGGCCGACGCCGTCACCGCGTACGCCGGGGCGCTCGGCCAGCGGCCCGGCGCCGTGGTCGCCGGCGGCACCGGGCTCATCGCGCTCGGCACCGATCTGTCCGGCTGGCGCCGGGCGGACGGCTGGGGACATCTGCTCGGCGACTCGGGCAGCGGCGCGTGGATCGGCCGGGCCGGACTCGACGCCGCGATGCGGGCGTACGACGGGCGGCGCGGCGGTTCGGCCGCGCTGCTGGCGCACGCCGAGAAACGGTTCGGCCCGGCGGCCGAGCTGCCCGGCGCGCTCTATCCGCGGCCCGACCGGCCCGCGGTGCTCGCCTCCTTCGCGCCGGACGTCGCCGCGTGCGCGGAGGCGGGCGACGCGGTGGCGGTCCGGATCCTCGTCCGTGCCGCCCGGCGGATCGCGGAGGCCGCGGAGGCCGTCTGTCCCGCCGGTCCGGCGGCCGATGTCGCCCTGACGGGCGGGCTGTTCCGACTGGGCGAGCCGCTCCTCGGGCCGCTGCGCGCGGACTTGGGAGAGTTGTTGCCCGAGGCCCGCGAAGTCCCCGCCGGGGGAGACCCGCTGACGGGTGCCCTGATCGTCGCGGCCGCGCTCGCGACGGACAGTCTCCGGCTGCCGGAGGATCCGCGACTGCTCCAACTCACCAGGTAAACGGCGGTTCCACGGCACTTTCGGACATAGGGGGGCAGATGACGCCCGACCGTACCCTCAGCGAACGGGTCCATGGTCAAAACCAGTAGCATGCGGCTGCATGAGCTCCCCCACTGGGCCCACTCCCGGCCTGCCTGTACGAATGCCGCGCCCCCGCCAGTCCGGGCGGCACCGCCGCCCTGAACCCGTGGCGGCGCCCGAGGGCGCTCCCGCGCTTGTTCTCGCCGTGCCCGGCACCCCGTCGCCCGCCATACGCTCGCTGGCCGAGGAAGTCCTGAGCATCACCCGCTCGGAGCTGCCCGGTCTGGAGGCCGTGGTCGGTTACCTCGACGGTGACGGCGACACGTTCCCCACCCTGTCCGCCGTCCTGACCGACGCGGAAGCCCTGCGCACCCAGCGCTACGAGATCGCCGTGGCCGCCGGCCGCGAGGTCGCCGCCCCCGAGGGCCCGGCCGCCGTCGTGGTTCCGCTGCTCGCGGGCCCCGACAGCGCGCTGATGCGCCAGGTCCGCCAGGCGGTGATGGACTCCGGCAACACCGCCGAGCTGGCCGATGTGCTCGGTCCGCACCCGCTGCTCGCCGAGGCTCTGCACGTACGTCTCTCCGAGGCCGGTCTGGCCCGCGCCGACCGCGCCCGGCTGTTCACGGTCGCCACGGCCGCCGACGGCATCATCCTGGCCACGGTGGGTGGCGAGGAGGCCGTGCAGGCCGCCGGGATCACCGGCATGCTGCTCGCCGCCCGCCTCGCGGTGCCGGTGATGGCGGCGGCGCTGGACCAGGAGGGTTCCATCGCCTCGATCTCCGAGCAGCTGCGCGCGGCCGGTTCGGAGCAGCTGGCGCTCGCGCCGTATCTGATCGGCCCGGAGCTGGCCGAGGGGCTGCTCGACGTGGCGGCGAAGGAGGCGGGCTGCGCGGCGGCCGAGCCGCTGGGCGCGTACCCGGCGATCGGCCGGCTGGTGCTCTCGCAGTACATGGCGAAGCTGGGCATCGTGCCGCAGCCGCAGGGGACGCCGGCCCGCTGACCGCAGCGTCGTGACGGGCCGGGCCCGCATCGGACATCCTCCGGTGCGGGCCCCTTCGTTCGGCGCCGGTCCCGGGACCTCGCCGTGCGGGCTCCGGGCTCCGGGCTCCCGGGGTCGTCGCGGTCCCGTCCGGGTCAGCCGAACACGACGCAGGAGGCGGCGGGGGCGGGGATCGCGCCGGACCGGGCGGGGAGACCGGTGCCGGAGTCGACGGTGAACCAGGTGACGTCTCCGGAGCGCTCGTTCGCCACGTACAGGTGCCGGCCGGAGGGCGCGAGCGCGAGGTCACGGGGCCAGTGGCCGCCGCACGGGACGGAGGCGACCAGGCGGGCGGTCTCGCCCCCGTCCTCCAGGGCGAGCACGGCCAGGGTGTCGGCGCCGCGGACGGCGGCCCACAGGTGGCGGCCGTCGGGGGCGACGACGATCTCGGAGGGGTAGTCCGGTCCGGTGGCGTCCTCGGGGACGACACGGGTCTCGCCGAGCGGGGTGAGGACGCCCGCCCCGGCGTCCCAGCGGCACACGGTGAGGGTGGGTTCCAGCTCGTTCAGGACGTAGGCGTGGGTGCCCGCCGGGTGGAAGGCGAGGTGGCGGGGGCCGGTGCCGGGGCGCAGGGCGGTGGTGCCGTGCGGGCGCGGCGCGCCGGTGGTCGGGTCGAGGACGGCGACGGTGACGGAGTCGGTGCCGAGGTCGACGGCGAGCACCCAGCGTCCGGTGGGGTCCGGCAGCACCTGGTGGGCGTGCGGGCCGTCCTGCCGGCCCGCGACCGGTCCCGAGCCGTGGTGGCGGGTCTGGCCGGTGACCGGGCCGGGGCGGCCGTCGGCGGTGCGGGCGAGCACGGTGACACTGCCGGAGGTGTAGTTCGCGGTGAGCAGACGGCCGGCGGCGAGCGCGAGGTGGGTGGGTCCGGCGGCGTCGACCGGGACGGGCGCGCCGAGCGGCCGGGGCGCCGGGCCGGTGACGTCGAAGGCGGCGACGGCGCCCGGGTCGGTCTCGGAGACGGCGTAGAGCACGTCCCCGTCGAGCGCCAGGTAGGAGGGGTCGGCGACGGCGTCGCTCGCCCCGGTGGGCGTGAGGGCGCCGCTGTCCGGCGCGACGGCCGCGGCGAGCACCCCGGGGCCGCCGGCCGAGGTGAACGACCCGATGAACGCCCGGGTGCCGGTCTTCGGCCCCGGTCCGCCCCGCTCCGCTTCCGTACGGTCCTGCTCCGTACGCCGCTCTGCCCGCATGCCGTCCACGACACGCCTCCCCTGTCCCGTGGCCGGTCCGGGTGGACCGGCCGATGCCCGGCCGACGTTAGCAGGCGGTCTAGACCAAGCTGGTGCGGCGCCGTGTACGTGGGGGGCGTACGCCTGCGGGGCCGTACGACCGCAGAGCCCGTACGGCCCCAGGCGTCACGACCTCGCCGTCACGGCCCCGGCGTCACGCGGCCGTGACCAGCGGGGCGCGCGGGCAGGTGCGCAGCGGCGCGGCCAGGTCGACGAGGGCGCGTTCGAGACCGTGCAGATGGGCGAGGGCGGCCTCCGCGCCGGGGTGGTGCGAGGGCACGCCGGCCGGACCCGCGAGGGTGGAGCGGGGTGGTACGACGGCCGGGACGAGCGCGTGGACGGCCGCTTCGACGCGCTGGGCGGCATGGGCGAGGCGGGCGTCGTGGGAGGCGTCGGGGTCGGCCGCGACCGCGGCGAGGCCCCGGATCTCGCGGGCGCAGTCGTCGAGCAGGGCGAGCACCCGGCGGGCCCTCGCCTTGCGGGCGCGCAGCGGGCTGAGCGGGTGGACGAGCGGGGCGAGGGTGAGCCGGGCGCGGGCCAGGAGCAGATCGAGTTCGCGGGCGGGTACGGCCGGGTCGGCGTGCGGGTCGCCCGCGAGCCGCCGGGCGGCGGCGGTGGTGCAGGCGTGGACGCAGGCGACGGCACGCTGGATCCAGGCGTTGGTGGCGGCGTGGGTGGTCACCGGCAGCAGGGCCAGGCCGGCGGCGGCGCCGAGGGCACCGGCCGCGGTCTCCTCGAAGCGGAGGAGCAGCAGGCCGGGGTGGAGGACGCCGAGCAGCCCGTAGAGAAGGGAGGCCAGGACGGTGACGAAGAACATCATCCAGCTGTACGAGAGCGGGGCGGTGTAGAAGAGGCCGAAGACGCACAGGGCGACCAGGAACGCCGTCGGGGCGGGCGCGCCGCCGAGCGGGAGGGCGACGAGCAGTCCGGCGGCGATGCCGGCGACGGTGCCGAGGACCCGGCGGAAGCCGCGGACCAGGGTCTCGCCGCGCGAGGCGGTGTTGACGAAGATCCACCAGGCGGTGGCGACGGCCCAGTACCAGCGCTCGGGGGACACCAGGTGTCCGGCGACGAGGGCCACCGCGCAGGCGGCGGTGGCCTGGAACGCCTGGCGGGTGGTGGGCCGGGCGAGGCCGGTGCCGGGCAGCGGCGCGGGCGCGGCGGGCGGCGGGACGCGCCGTTCGACACACCAGAGGCCGAAGCGGACGGTACCGGCCGCCGCGAGGGCCAGGAGCACGGCCGCGTAGAGCTCCGGCAGCTGCGCGGGCAGCGCGTGCAGGAACTGGGTGACGAAGAACTGCATGAAGGCGAAGATGCCGAGCGCGTGTCCGCGCGGGCCGAAGCGGCGCGCGTACACCCCGGCGAACACGACGAGCAGCCAGGTGAGGTCACGCGCCACGGGCAGGTCGTGCAGGGCGGTCGCGGCGGCGAGGACGGGGAAGCCGGCGAGCGGCAGCAGGGCGGTGGTGACGGCCTGGCCGCGGACCGTCGGGTCGCCCACGGTGAACAGGGCGAGGAGCGCGGCGAGGCCGGCGGTGAGGGAGGCGACGAGCGAGAACCCGGCCAGGCCCGCGAGGGTGACGGTCAGGCCGATGCCGAGGACGGCGCGGGTGGCCACCCGCAGCCGCACCCGGCCGGGGTCGGGAGCCACGCACATACGGCGCAGCGCCCGGGCGCAGGCCGCCGGCGTGTTCCTCATCCGCGTCCTCACCTTCTCCGTTCCTTCGGCCGTCACCGGCCGCTCCGGCCGCTCCGGCTCGTTCGCCCGCTTCATCCGCGACGTCTGCGGTACCTGCCGCGTCGGCCGCGTATCCCGCGTCTGCTTCATGACGGTCGTTCCGCCCCCGGTGCCGTACACACACCCTCTTTCGCCGTGGATCCCGCTGGTGGATCCCGCTGTCCGTCCGGATTCGCCGCCTGGAGACGGCCGCTGGACACGACGAAGGCGCCGCGGGTCCGGGATCCGGCGTCCTCGCCGGTCCGGCGCGTGCGCGGCGCCTTCTGTCCAACTCTTCCGACAGGAAAGCATCCCACCGCCCGACGGCTCAACCGAGGCTGAATTGAGTGGGCCATTGGTACAGTCATTTTCTTGTTTGTACGGCCAGAAGGGGACCAACGGACCATGACGGTGGACACGCTCGACACCCGCATCCTGCGCCTGCTCATCGAGCAGCCGCGCACCAGCGTCCGCGAGTACGCGCGGATCCTCGGGGTGGCGCGCGGCACGGTGCAGGCGCGGATCGACCGGCTGGAGCGGGACGGGGTGATCACGGCGACGGGGCCGGTGCTGTCCCCGGCCGCACTGGGGCATCCGGTGCTCGCGTTCGTGCACATCGAGATGACCCAGGGGCATCTCGACGACGTCGGGGAGGCGCTCGCGGCGATCCCCGAGATCGTGGAGGCGTTCTCGATCACGGGCGGCGGCGATCTGCTGACCCGGGTGGTGGCGCGGGACGCCGGCCATCTGGAGGACGTCATCCAGCGGCTGATCCAGCTGCCCGGTGTGGTCCGCACCCGGACCGAGATCGCGCTCCGCGAACGGGTGGCACACCGGCTGCTGCCGCTGGTCGAATCGGTGGGCCGCGAGGCCGAGTGATGCGCCCGGGTGGCGCGCCCGAGCGATGCTCCCGGGCGACGTGCCTAAGTGATGCGCAATTGCCAGGCATAAAGCGGGGTGCTGATTGCAGATGAGATCACGTTCGGCCTAATCTGACGCACATGCAGTCCTACACCATCGGGCAGGCCGCACGTCTGCTGGGCGTGAGCCCGGACACGGCGCGCCGCTGGGCCGACGCCGGCCGGGTGCCCACCCATCGCGACGAGAGCGGCCGCCGGCTGATCGACGGCCGCGACCTCGCCGCGTTCTCCGTCGAGATCGCGCGCAGCGGCGGCGCGGGCGGACCGGGGGACGACGAGGAGCCGTACACCTCGGCGCGCAACGCGTTCCCCGGCATCGTCACGGCGGTCAAGCTCGGCGACATCGCCGCCCAGGTCGAGATCCAGGCGGGCCCGCACCGGCTCGTCTCGCTGCTCACCCGCGAGGCGGTGGAGGAACTGGGCCTGGAGGTCGGCATGACCGCGACGGCCCGGGTGAAGTCGACCAACGTGCACATCGACCTCGTCTGAACCACCGGTGCCGGCCCGGTCGGCCGCTCGGATCCGACCCGCCCCGCCCTGAGCCACCCTGATCCGTCCGCCCTGCATTGTTCGCCCCTCTCCATCTCGTCCTCAGAGGAGTCCCACCCATGCCGTCCCTCTTCTCCGCGCGCCCCGGCCGCCGTGCCCTGATCGCGGCCGTCACCGCCGGACTGCTGCTGCCGCTGGCCGCCTGCTCGGGGTCGGACGGCTCCGGGAAGGCGGACGGCGGCGGCTCGGCCGGCAAGAACCGGTCCACGAAGCTGACGGTCCTCGCCGCCGCCTCCCTGACCGATGTGTTCAAGACCGCCGGATCCGCCTACGAGAAGGCGCACCCCGGCACCAAGATCACCTTCTCCTTCGCGGGCTCGCAGGAACTGGTCGCGCAGGTCACCCAGGGCTCCCCCGCCGACGTCCTGGTCACCGCCGACACCGCGAGCATGGAGAAGGCCGGGGCGGACGCCGGCACCCCGACGGTCATCGCGAAGAACCGGCTCGTCATCGCCACCGCCCCGGGCAACCCGCACCACGTCGCCGCCCTGAAGGATCTCGCCGATCCCAAGCTCAAGGTCGTCCTCGCCGCGCCGGAGGTGCCCGCCGGGAAGTACAGCCGGAAGATCCTCGACGCCCAGAAGATCACGGTGAAGCCGGTGTCGCTGGAGCCGAGCGTGCGCGCCGCGCTCAGCAAGGTCGAGCTGGGCGAGGCCGACGCCGGGCTCGTCTACAAGAGCGACGCCCTCAGCGCGGGCGACAAGGTCGGCTCGGTCGCCATCCCCGACGCGCAGAACGCCGTCGCCACCTACCCGGCCGCCGCCCTGAAGGACTCGCACGACGCCGAGGCCGCCGCCGCGTTCGTGACCTGGCTGAGCACCCCGGAGGCCCAGAAGATCCTCCGGGACGCCGGCTTCCAGCAGCCGTAGGACCGCGCGCGATGCCGACCCGGGCCCGTACCCCCCTCGCCCTCACCGTCCCCGCCCTCCTCGCGATCGCCCTCCTGCTGCTGCCGCTCGCCGGCATCCTGGCCCGCACCGAGTGGAGTGCGATCGGGACGCACCTGAGCAGGCCCGGCACGGTGGAGGCGCTGAAGCTGTCGCTGATCGTCTCCTTCTGGGCGCTCGGTCTGTCCCTGGTGCTTGGGGTGCCGCTGGCGTGGCTGCTGGCCCGGGTGCCGTTCCCCGGCAAGGCGTTCGTGCGCAGCCTGGTGCTGCTGCCGATGGTCCTGCCGCCCACCGTCGGCGGGGTGGCGCTGCTGCTCGCCTTCGGGCGGCGCGGACTGCTCGGACCGTGGCTGGAACACACCTTCGGGATCGTGCTGCCCTTCCACACCTCCGGCGCGGTGCTCTCCGCGACCTTCGTGGCCATGCCGTTCCTGGTGATCAGCTTGGAGGGCGCGCTCGCCGGGCTGCGGCCCCGGTACGAGGAGACGGCGGCGTCGCTGGGCGCCTCGCCCCTGCGGGTGTTCCGCACGGTGACGCTGCCGATGGTCGCCCCCGGGCTGCTCGCGGGCGCGGCGCTGACCTGGGCGCGGGCGCTCGGCGAGTTCGGGGCCACGATCACCTTCGCCGGAAATCTGCCAGGCACCACCCAGACGCTGCCGCTGGAGGTCTACCTGCTGCTCCAGGACGATCCGCACGCGGCGACCTCGGTCTCGCTGCTGCTGCTCGTCATCGCGATGACGGTGCTGGTCGCGCTGCGCGGGCGTTTCTCGGCCGCTCCCCGGTCCGGACGGACGGCGGACCGGACGGCGAGCGGGGCCGGGGACTTCGGCGGGGAGACGTCAGCCACGGGCGCCGCAGCCCCGGCCCCGGCCCCGGCGAAGGACGGGAAGCGGGAGGCGGAGGAACCGGAGGAGGCCGGGGAGCGCTGGGCGCTGCGTGCCGAGGTCGACGGTTTCACCCGGCTCGCTCTTTCCGCCGAACCGGGCACCACCATCGCCGTCGTCGGCCCCAACGGCGCCGGCAAGACCACCCTGCTGCGCGCCCTCCTCGGGCTCACCCCGCGCGCCCACGCCGCCCTCACCCTCGGGGACACGGACGTCACCGAACTGCCGCCGCACCGCCGCCAGGTGGCGTGGGTGCCGCAGGACGGGGCGCTGTTCCCGCATATGACCGCCCTCGCCAACACCGCGTACGGTCTGCGCGCCCGCGGTGTGCCGCGCGCCGGGGCCCGGCGCGCCGCCCAGGAGTGGCTCGACCGGCTCGGTGTCGGCCACCTCGCCGGGCGCCGGCCCGCCCAGTTGTCCGGCGGCCAGGCCCAGCGGGTCGCGCTGGCCCGGGCGCTGGCCGCCCGGCCCCGGCTGCTGCTGCTCGACGAGCCGCTGGCCGCTCTCGACCAGACCACCCGAGCCCGGGTACGGCACGCCCTGCGCGGCCATCTCGCCGGGTTCGGCGGGGTCTGTCTGATCGTCACCCACGACCCGGTCGAAGCGGTGTCACTGGCCGACCGGGTGCTCGTCCTGGAGGACGGGCGGGCGCTCCAGGACGCCTCGCCCGCGGAGGTCACCCGGCATCCGCGTTCGCCGTGGGTCGCCCGGATGCTGGGCCGCAACGCCTGGCCGGGCACCGCGACCGGCGACGGGCTCGCCCTCGCGGACGGGGGCACGCTGGTCGCCGCCGAGCCGTTGCCGGCCGGGTCGGAGGCGCTGGCGGTCATCCCGCCCGAGGCGGTGGCCGTGCACCGCGAGCGGCCGGGCGGCAGTCCCCGCAACGTCTGGCCGGGCACCGTACAGGAGATCACCGCGAGCGGCAGCAGGCTGCGGGTCCTCGTCACCTCCGACCGGGTGCCGCCGCTGGTCGCCGAGATCACGCCGCAGGCGGCCGCCGACCTGGGGCTCGCGGACGGCACGCCGGTGTGGACGGGCGTGAAGGCGACCGAGGTGACCGTCGTACCACTGTGAGATGAGGCGGGCGGGGGCGAGGGACGGCGCAGGGCGGGTTGGGGTCGGATGGGGCGGGAGCGCGGGAAATCCCGTGGCCGCGGCCGGACTCCGTATGACAGCGTGCGCGTGCCCCCTCGCCCCCTTCCCACCTCCGGAGCCGTGCCATGGCGATGCCGCTCCGACTCGTCCCTCTCCTCGCGCAGTTCGACTTCGCGCGCGAGCGGCTGCTGGACCGGCTCACGGGACCCGTACGGGACAGCGGCAACGGGACCCCGGTCCCCGCCACCGCGCTCACCGACGAGGAGTACCGATGGGAGCCGGTGCCCGACTGCTGGTCGGTGCGCCGGCGCGCGGACGGCCCGGGGCCCCGCGCCACCCTGCTGACCGGTGACCTGGCCGGCGCATGGGGCCGGGACGCGACGCCGCCACCGCACCCCGAGCCGGCCCCGTTCACGACGCTCGCCTGGCGGCTGAGCCATCTGACCGAGATGTTCGAGCTGCGCACGGACCACACCGCCGGCAGCCGTTCCCGCACCCGCGACGACGTGCGGATCCACGGGGAAGCGGCCCCTGCCATGGCGGCGTTCGCCGCCGCTTCCGCCGCCTGGCGCGCGATGCTGACGACGGTGAGCGACCAGGACCTGGACACGGTCGGCTACAGCAGTTATCCGCACGGCAGCGACCCCGAGGACGTCTTCGCCGACGTCGTGTGGTGGCTGAACCAGGAGCTGCTCCATCACGGCGCCGAGATCGCGCTGCTGCGGGACCTCCACCAGGCGCGGACCGGGGGCTGAGCCCGCCGTGACCGGGAGCAGGACGCCGGGGCGGACGCCGGGGCCGGGGCGGGGCCGGGGGTGCGTGGGACGATGGGAGGGAAACCTCCCGCACCCCCAGCAAGGAGGCGACATGTCCAGGATCGACACCACCGTCGACATCTCCCGTCGCCCCGACGAGGTCTTCCGGTACGTGACCGATGCCGCGCATCTGCCGGAGTGGCAGGAGAGCGTGGTCGCGGGCCGTACGACCCGAGGCACCCCCGGCAGCGTGGGCTCGCAGGCCGTGATCACCCGGCGCATCGGGAACCGCGACTTCACCGCGACCATGCGGACGGTGGCGGCGGATCCGCCGTACAGCTGGCACATCCACGGCGTCGAAGGGCCGGTGCGCGGCGACCTCCGGGGCACGCTCGAACCGCTGGACGGCGGTGAGCGCTCGCGGCTGACGCTCTCCCTCGACTTCGAGGGGCACGGCTTCGGCAAGGTGATCGCACCCCTGGTCGCCCGGCCGGCCGCCCGCAAGGAGATGCCCCGTGACCAGCGGCATCTGAAGAACATCCTGGAGCACGGCACCCGCGCGCCCGACGGGTGACCCTTTTCCCATCGGGCCCTGAAGGTCCCGCCGCGCCAGGCCCTGACCGGCGACAGGCCGCTCCCCGCGCCGTTTCCCGCGTCGGGACCCGTTCCTCACTCCGGGGCGCGGTCTCCGTCCCCGTCCGTCGTACGGGCGCCATCCTCGCCCTTCGCAGGGTCTCCGTCCCCGTCCGTCGTACGGGCGTCATCCCCGCCCTTCGCAGGGTCTCCCTGCTCGTCCGTCGTACGGGCGAGCAGCATCGCCACGTCGTCCTGCGCCGGCCCGTCGGGCAGCCCGGCCAGCAGGTCGTCGCACAGGGCGTCCAGAGGGCGCGCGGGGTTCCCGAGCGCGCGGGCGATGCGGGCCATGCCCTGGTCGAGATCGCGCTCGCGGGACTCGATGAGGCCGTCCGTGTACAGGACGAGCAGTCCACCCGAGGGAAGCACGACCTCCTCGGTGCCGAACTCGTGCGCGCCGGTGCCGAGCGGGGTGCCCGGCGGGCCGTCGAGGAAGGTGACGGTGCCGTCCGGGGTGACCACGGCGGGCGGCGGATGGCCGGCCCGGGCGATGGTCCAGCGGGCACCGGCCGGGTCGTGGACGGCGTACACGCAGGTGGCCATCTCGTACTCGCCGAGGTCGGCGACGACCGCGTCGAGCGAGCGCAGCATGCGCGCGGGCGGGATGTCGTGGCGGGCCAGGGTGCGCACGGCGGTGCGCAACTGGCCCATGACGGCCGCCGCGTGGATGCCGTGCCCCATGACGTCGCCGATGACGAGGCCGGTACGGCCGCCGGGCAGCGCGACCACGTCGAACCAGTCGCCGCCGACGTCGTGGACGCTGGCGGGCAGATAGCGGCCGGTGAGTTCGAGGCCGGTGACCTCGGGCAGCGCGTTGTTGGTGAGGCTGCGCTGGAGGGTGCGGGCGGCCTGGCGCTGGGTGGTGTATAGACGGGCGTTGTCGATGTTGAGGGCGGCGCGGGCGACGACCTCGTCGACGAGCACCCGGTCCTCGTCGGCGAAGGGCGCGCGGGTGCGCAGCCGGGTGACGGTGACCGTACCGAGGACCGTGCCGCGGGCGACGAGCGGGATCAGCCGGGCGGAGCCGATCCGGGTGGCGAGATAGCCGCGCAGGTCCTCCAGCCGGGGGTCCCGGATGAGGTCGGGGATATCGGCGACGTGCAGGTCCATGGCGCGGGCGCGGGTGATGACCCGCTCGTACACGGAGTCGCGCGGGATCTGGAAGGTACGGCCCACGGAGAGCCGGTTCAGCGGGCCGTCCGGGTCGGGGAAGGCGGCGGCGAGACGGCGCAGGACGTTGCGGGTGGCGGCGGTGGACTCGTCGGGTTCCAGGATGGCTTCGAGGAGCTGGATGTCGGCGGAGTCGGCGAGCTGCGGGACGAGGAAGGAGACCACCTCCTCGGCGGTCTGCCGCAGATCCAGGGTGGTGCCGATGCGTTCGCCGGCCTCGGCGAGCAGGGCGAAGCGGTGCCGGGCGCGTTCCATCTCGACGTGCGCCTGCTCGCTGTCGGTGATGTCGATGACGGAGGCGATGAGACCGAGGGGCCGGCCGGTGTGGTCGCGGAGCGGGGCGTAGGAGCTGGACCAGATGTGGTCGTGGCCGGGGTCTGCGGGGGTACGGCCGACCCGGCGCGCGTCGACGACGGCGGTACCGCTGTCGAGGACGCCCCGCATCATGTCCTCCAGGGCGCCGGCGTTGACCCCCGGCAGGACCTGGGAGAGCCGGAGGCCCACATGGTCGGAGCGCGGGATGCCGTTCATCCGGGCGAGCGCGTCGTTGACCCGGACGAAGCGCAGGTCGGGGCCGAGGGTGGCGAGGCCGATGGGCGACTGGGTGAAGAGGGATTCGAGGGTGGCGAGGGAGTCGCGCATCGTGAGGACCTGGGAGGTCTCGAAGGCGATGAGCATGGCGCCGGGGCGGCCCTCCGGGTCGGCGGCGGGCACGATCCACATCTCCATGCTGATCGGCCGGCCGTCGCTGCGCAGGACGGGGAGGGTGCCGACCACGGTCTCGCCGGACTGGACCCGGTGGGTCAGCTGGTCGGCCAGGCCCCGGTTGGCGGGCGGTACGAGCAGCGCGCCCGCCGGGCGGCCGAGGACCTCTTCGGGCGGGTAGCCGAGGAGGTCCTGGGCGGCCAGCGACCATTCGACGATCCGGCCGTGGGTGTCCTCGCGCCAGAGCGCCACGGGCAGCAGGTCGTTGAGGACGCCGGCGTAGCCGAGGGCCGCCCCGGGCGGCGGGGCGCCGCCCGGCGACTGGTGAGTGTCCAACGCATCGACCTACGCATCGACCGGGCCCCGGGGGGCGTCTTCTCGCCACGCTTACCGAATCACCCTATACGAGACATAACGGACGGGTGCGGTGCGAGGGCGGGCCCTCCGCCCGGCGGGACGGGCGGCCCGGGCGGCAGCCCGGACAACGGCCTGGACGGCGGGTCCGCCGCCTGGGGCGAGCCGGGCGCCCGGGCCGGGGCGGGCCGGGGTGGAGCGACCCGGGGCTCCGGGCCGGAGCCCGGAACGCCGGACTCGTACCCCGGGGTCAGGCCCCGGCCGGGCCCGCCCCCGCCACCGGGGCGGCCACCGGGGCGGCCCCCGGCGTGGCCGCCGCCGCTGCCGCCATCCGGGCGGCGCCGTCGGCGCGCGAGCGCTTGGCGGTGCGCATGGTCCACACGGCCAGCAGGCCGAGGGTGCCGTAGATGAGGATCGGGCTGACGACCACCATCGTGCCGGTGGCGAGCACGTACGACAGGACCACGCGCGTGATCGACTCGACGATGTAGGAGACGCCCCACACGATGGTCATCCGCCGCATGACGGCCCGGAAGCCCTCGAACTGCCACATCCCGTTCCACCAGGCGGCGCCCTCGGGCGTGCCGTCGGTGGCGAAGCGCCGGCCGAAGTAGAACATCAGCGGCTTGGGCGCGAACAGGCTGCCCAGGAAGAGCGCGCCGGACAGTCCGGTCACGGCCGAGTCCTTGATGAGCAGGGCGCGGGTCGAGTGGGCGCCGACGAGGGAGACGACGGCCGTGAGGGCGAGGAAGAACAGGGTGATGATGGCGAACTCGTCGAGCTTGCGGTGCCAGACGAGGTTGACGACGGTGTCGAGGACCGGCCACACACCACTGAGGAGCAGGGCGGTGAACTCGCTCCAGCCGTGATCGGTCAGCGCTCCGTAGGTGAGGATCGGCGCGATGATGTTGAGTCCGATGGTGAGGACCCAGCCGATGGCGGCGGCGGATCTGGAACGGGCCGGAGTGCCGGACTGCGGCTGCGGCTGCGGCTGCGGCTGTGAAGCGGTGGACATATTTTCCCCCTGGGTTGTCACGGATCGCCGCCGAGGGGCGCGGTGGCCGCGGCGCCTCGGGGAACGATGCCGTACCGCAAGGTAAGGCCGGGGCGGCGGGCCCACAAGACGCCTTCGTTAAAGTGATCTTCAAAATTATTCCGGAGGGTCTCATTCCGGATCTGGTACGTGCAGCCCTACCTCGTCGGCGGCGGGCCGCCGCCCGGTAACACGCTCCCCCACACCACGCACTCCCTTTGCCGTGAGTCGTCACCCAAACCGCACACATGATGCACACGGAGTCATACGGGCAGGTGGAATGCTTCCCGCGCCGGGCCGTACGCCCTGGCGAACGGTGATC
The DNA here is from genome assembly GCF_040646255.1 of Streptomyces sp. NPDC046203. Lineage (NCBI taxonomy): Bacteria > Bacillati > Actinomycetota > Actinomycetes > Kitasatosporales > Streptomycetaceae > Streptomyces > Streptomyces sp. NPDC046203. Next base: position 30,969 of record NZ_JBEYZX010000049.1, read on the forward strand.
ATCCGCGCGCACCCTGAGGAAATGCGGGCGGCCGATCCGCCCGGCACGCGGTACGACGCCGTCGCAGCCGCTGTCGCTGTCGTCGTCACTGTGGGGAAGTGGGCCGTATGCCGGACATGGACGTATGCGTGGTCGGGGCGGGGCCGGTCGGCCTCACGCTGGCGATCGCCCTGCGCGGGCTCGGCCTGGAGGTACGGATCGTCGACCGTGCCCCGGCGGCCAAGCGCGAGGCGCGCGCCCTCGTCCTGTGGCCGAGGGCGCTCGAAGCCCTGGACTCCCTCGGTGTCGCCGGAACGCTGCGCGGCAACGCGGTGGAACTGTCCAGAGTCACCATCCACGGGCGCGGGCGGCGGCTCGGGGAGCTGACCACCGGCTGGAACCGCTCGGCGTACAGCCGCCCCCTCAACATCGAACAGCACGACATCGAGCGGCTGCTGGTCGAGGAACTGGCCGGACGCGGCACCGAGGTGGAGTGGGACACCGAGGTCACCGACGTCAAGGTGCACGAGGACCGGGCCGAGTTCACCCTCACCCGGCCCGACGGCACGGCCGAGTCGGGCACCGCCGCCTGGATCGTCGGCTGCGAGGGCACCGCGAGCGTGGTCCGCGACCGGCTCCACATCCCCTTCGAGGGCCGCCGGCGCACCGGTCTCCAGGTCGTCCAGGGCAACGCGCACCCCGAGTGGCCGCTCGGCGAACAGCCGGGCCACGGACACATCTTCCTCGCCCCGCACCGCGCACTGCTCGCCTTCCCGCTGCCCGACGGGGCGTACCGCTTCTTCTGCTTCCGCGACGACCCCGACCCCGGGCTGACCGCGCCGCCCACCCTCGACGAGCTGCGCGATCTGGTCGCCGACACCGCGCGGCTGCCGCGGCTGCGGCTCTCGCCCCCCGAGCGGCCCTGGCTCAACCGCGCCCGGTTCAGCGACCGGGTCGCCGCCCGGCTGCGGCACGGGCGCGGGCTGCTCGCCGGGGACGCCGCGCACGCCTGGGCGCCGGTCGGCGGCCACGGCATGAACGTGGGGATGCTCGGGGCGCACAACCTGGCCTGGAAGCTGGCCGCCGTGCACCGCGGCGAGGCCGACGAACGGATCCTCGACACCTACGACACCGAACAGCGCGCCCTCGCCCTGCGCTACATCCGCGAGATGCGGGTCAACTTCATGGAGCTGCCGCTGCCGCCGCTCGGCTACCGGGCCTTCACCGCCACGGTGCCCGTGATGCTCTCCCTGCGCGGCTTCCAGCGGCGGCTCGACCGGCAGTTGAGCGATCTCGGCCGCAACCACCGCTACAGCGACCTGTCCTGGCAGCGCCCCGCGCCCTCGCACGGCCGGCACCGCATCCCCCGGGCCGGCGACCGGATGCCCGACGCGAGAGTGACGGCGGGCGACCCGCCGAACGGACCCGTGCGGCTGCACACCCTGCTGCGGTACGACACCTGGACCCTGCTCGTCGACGCGGCGCGGGTCGCCGACCCGGCCGTACGGCACGCCCTTGAGCAGCGGTGCCGGCGCGCGCCCGTGCCGGTCCGGCTGCTGCCCGTCTCGCCCGCCGGCGCCGGCGAGGCCCGGCTGCTCGGCAGAACCGGAGAGCTGCGGCTCGTCCGGCCGGACGGGTACGTGGGCCTGGTGGCCCCGCTGGACCGGCCCTCGGTGCTCGACGCGTATCTGCTCATGCTCGCGCCCCGGCGCTCCGGCGCCCGCTCCCCCGCCGCGCCGTCGGCCCCGTCGGCTCCGTCGGCTCCGTCGGCTCCGTCCGCCTCGTCCCCCCGGCCGCCTTCGCCGCCGTCCTCCTCCGACACCGCGCAGTGACGGGAGCAAGCCCTTGTCCAAGCACCGGACGCGCACCCGAGGCACCGTCACCGTCATCGGCGCGGGGATGGCCGGCCTGGTCGCCGCGTATGAACTCGAACGTCTCGGCCACCGCGTGGAGATCCTGGAGGGCAGCCGCCGGCTCGGCGGCCGCATCCGCACCCACCGCTTCGGCGCCCACGAGGGCGCCCCCTTCGTGGAACTGGGCGCCATGCGCGTGCCCACCGCCCACCACCGCACCATGGACTACATAGACCACCTCGGGCTCGGCGACCAGGTGCGGCCGTTCGTCACCCTGCTGTCCGAGGAGAACGCCCTGCTCGCCACGAGCGGCGGCCATGTCCGGCTGCGGGACGCCCCGCGCCGGCTGATCGCGGACGTCCGCGCCTCGCTCGCCCGCGACGACTACCGGGACGAGACCGTGGTGTTCGGCGCCTGGCTGTCGGCCGTGGTCGACGCGATCGCGCCGCCCGCGCTGCGCACCGGGCTGCGCGCCGATCTCTCGGGGGACCTGCTCGACCGGGTGGAACGGATCGATCTGACCCCCCATCTGCGCGGTGACAACAAGGACCGCATAGACGTGCACGGGCTGTTCGCCGCCCACCCGGGCATCCGGTCCGCGTGCGGGACCCGGCTGAACAGCTTCCTGGACGACATCCTCACGGAGACCAGCCCGGAGCTGATCCGGCTCGCCTGCGGCATGGACCAGTTGGTGCAGCGGCTCGCCGCGCGCGTGCGCGGCCCGATCTGGCTGGGGCAGGAGGTCACCGGCGTGGAGGTGGCCGCCGACCAGGTACGGCTGCGCATAGGGCGCGGCCCGCTGGCCGTCGTCCGCCACGCCGACCTGGTCCTGTGCACGGTGCCGTTCTCGGTGCTGCGCGGGATGGTCCTGCGCGGCTTCGACGAGGACAAGCTGGCCGTCGTCCGGGAGGTCGTCTACTGCCCGGCGACCAAGGTGGCCGTGCACGTCCGCGAGCCGTTCTGGGAGCGGGAGGGCATCCGGGGCGGCGCCTCCTTCAGCGGCGGGCTGATCCGGCAGACGTACTACCCGGCCGCCGCGGAGGACGGCGCGCCCGGCGCCGGGGAGCGCGGCGCGGCGCTGCTCGCCAGCTACACCATAGGAGAGGACGCCGATGTGCTCGGGCGGATGCCGGTCCGCCGGCGCCACCGGGTGGTGCTCGACGAACTGGCCCGCATGCACCCGCAGTTGCTGCGGCGCGGGATGGTCCGGGGGGTGACCGGGGTGGCCTGGGGCGAGCACCCGTGGACGGTCGGCGGCTGCACCATCCGCTGGGGCCGGGACGAGGCGGCGTGCGAGGAGGAGCGCCGGCGGGCGGTCCGGCCGCAGGGGCGGCTGTTCTTCGCGGGTGAGCACTGCTCGTCGGAGCCCGCCTGGATCGAGGGCGCGGTGGAGTCGGCCCAGGTGGCGGTCCGGGCGATCGAGGGGCGTTCGAGAGCCCGGTACGAGCAGGGCCCGGAGCAGTGGGAGGCGGCGGCATGAGCGTGTTCGACACCCCCCGGCTGACCTTCGCCGGCACCGCTGTCACCCGGCTGCCCACCGGGGCACGCGGGGCGGCCTCGGCCGGGCTGCTCGATCTGGCCACGAACACGGTGCTGGTGCCCGAGGGCCCGGCGGCCTCCGCTCACGCGCTGCTGGCCGAACGGGGCGCGCTCGGCGGCCACTTCTCCGGCAACGGACACTTCTCGGTGGACGCCCGGGTGACGGCCGTGGAGGGAGCGGAGGGCCGGGCGGCGGGAGCGGAGTTCCGGACGGATCCGGCGGACGACGCGGCCCCGGCCCCCGATCCGCTGGTGGGCCGGGCCGTGGATCTGTGGGGGCACTACAACCCGTATCTGGGCACGACCGTGAACCGGGCGCGGGTCTTCGACGTGGATCCGGCCTCGGCCTGGACGACGACGCTGATGGCCGGCCGGTTCGCGCTCGGCCGCCAGGGCCGGTCACACGACTCCGGTCATGTGTGCCTGGGCGAGGTGACGGGGTTCCAGCCGCCGCGCTGGCAGTCCTTCGCCCCGGTGCCGTCGGTGCTGCACCAGTTCGCCGTGCCGGCGGGCCCCGCGCTCGACTGGCCCGAGGGGCCGGCGGCCGGCTCTCCGGCGGCGGTCGCGCTGCGGGCGGCGGCCGAGGAACACGGCGGGCTCCTGGTGCAGTTCACCCTGACCGCGGACGGGGCGCCCGGGTCGCCCGGCCACGGGTACGCGGGTCCCGGGGACGCCCCGCAGCGCTGGCGGCTGCACGGAGTGATCGCCCCCTGGCGTCCCGGCGAACCCCGCACCCATCCGGCGGGCCGGCTGCTCGTGCCGTACGGCTGCGCGGGCGGGCGCGGAACGGAGGGACGCGGAGCGGAGGGAAGCGGGGCGCGGATCTGCTCGGTTCGGGTGACGCCCGAACGGGCGGTGTTCAACCTGCCGTTCGGCCGCCCGGGGACGGGCGATCTTCAGCTGCGGACGGCGGTGACGGACCGGCTGGTCGCGGTGGTACGGGACACCGGCGACCGGGGTCCCGGGGTGGTGACGGTGCCGGTGGCCGGGGACGGCGCGGGCCCGGCGGCCGACGAGGGCCTGTGCCTGGTGGGCGAGGACGGCACGGGCAGCGGCCGGGTGGTGTGGCTGCGGGAGCGCGAGACGGTCGTGGTGACGGACGACGCCGCGCTGTTCGTGGAGCACCCGGACCGGGACCGGGACGAGGACCACGCGGTGGAGGTGGCCGTGCGGGCGACGGTACGGGGCCGGCCGGCGGCCGGGCGGACGGTTCTCGTGCGGCAGTTCGCCAATCCCCGGGCGCTGCCCCGCGATCCGGTGGCCTCGGCTCCGGACGCGCGCACAGGCGGGCTGCGGATCGTCGAGGTGCGTCCCGGCCGGCTCACGGAGGGCGGGGGAACCGCGCGGGACGCCCCCCGGAGGGCCGGGGGTACGAGGGATATCGGGGATGCCGGGAATACCGGGGATGCCGAGGCGGGCGAGGACCGCGGGGGCCCGGAGGCGGACAAGGTCCGTAAGGCATCTGAGGCGTCCGGGACTTCTGGTTCTCCCGGTTCTCCCGGGGCGTCCGTGACCGACGGCGAGGTCGGCGGGGCGGGCGCGACCGACGGACCGGGCGAGGACGGCGTCTTCGGCGAGCAGTGCCGGGTGGTGACCGACGCGCAGGGGCGCGGCTGGTTCACCCTGCGCGGGGCGCGGGCCGGGACGGCCCGGCTGCTGCTGTCGGCCGACGCCGGCGACACCCCGCCGTGTCCGCTGGACGCCCCCGGTTCGGCGGTGGCCGCGTACGACGACGGGGACGCGCTCGGCTGGTGGGCAGGGACGGGCGGGGCGCACGTACGGGTGCTGGCCGACGACTGGCACCTGGACGCGGTCCTGAAGGAGCAGGTGTCCTTCGAGCTGCTGCACCGGGAGGTCTTCGCCTGTTACGAGCAGCTGTATCCGTTCATGCGCGACGAGGTGTTCAGCCTTGAGGACCGCTGCAAGGTCGAGACGTACGCGAAGCTGATCTGGCAGATGTGCGACCCGGCCAACCGGGACCGTACGTACTACATGCCGCCGTCGCGGGATCTGACGCTGCCGAAGGCCCGGCTGCTGCTGGCGTATCTGCGGGCGCGGTCCGCCGCCGACGCGGTGCTCCCGGTCAGCGCGCCCGCGCCGGCCTCGGCGGCGCCGCGGATCACCACCCGGGCGCAGTTGCGGGCGGCGCTGTGGCTGGCGGTCTCGGTGGAGCTGGCGACCTCGCTCCAGTACCTGTACGCGGGGTACTCGCTGCCCACGCACGCGGCCGGGTTCACGTATGTACGGCGCGGGGTCTGGACGCCCCGGCAGTTGCGGCTGGCCTGCGGCGACGGCGGCGAGACGCTGAGCCGGGGGATCCGCGACAGTCTGTTCGAGGTGGCCCGCGAGGAGATGATCCACTTTCTCGTCGTCAACAACATCCTGATGGCGATGGGCGAGCCGTTCCATGTGCCGGCGATCGACTTCGGCGCGCCGGGGCGGCTGCCGATGCCCCTGGACTTCGCCCTGGAGCCACTGCATCTGGCCAGTGTGCAGCGGTTCATCGCGATCGAGCGGCCCGAGCGGATGGCGGGCGGCACCCGGGGCGGCCCGGCGGCGGACCTCGCGGGGGCCGGTGGTCCGCCCGGCCCCGGCTTCCCGGGCCCCGGCGGCTCTCCCGGTCCCGCCGGCCCCGGCGCCCTGGGCGGTCTGACGGCCTCCGGCGGCGGGGCGGCGGCCCCCTTCGGTTCCCCGAGCGAGCTGTACGCGGCGATCCGTGACGGGCTGGCCCGGGTCCCCGACCTGTTCCTGGTGGACCGGGGCCGGGGCGGCGGGGAGCACCATCTCTTCCTCGGCCGGACGGTCGACGCCCGGCACCCGGACTACCAGCTGGAGGTCGACGATCTGCAAAGCGCCCTGTTCGCCGTCGACTTCGTCACCGATCAGGGCGAGGGCGGAGTGCTCGACGCGCCGGGGCCGGTGCCCGAGTCCCACCACGACACCTTCGTCCGGCTCGGCGAACTCCTCATGACCGAGCGGGCGGACGGCCCCGGCGGGCGGGGGGCGCCGTGGAGTCCGGCCTATCCGGCCCTGCGCAATCCGTCCCTCGACCCGACGCACCCGGGCCGGGCGGCGATCCGCGATCCGCACGCCCGGGAGGTGACGCTGCTGTTCAACCGCTGCTACTTCCTGATGCTCCAGCTGATGACCCAGCACTTCGCCGAGAGCCCGGACGCCAGTCTGCGCCGCTCGCCGCTGATGAACACGGCGATCGACGTGATGACCGGCATGATGCGCCCGCTCGCGGAACTGCTCGTGACGCTGGACTCGGGCTGGCGGGGACGTACGGCAGGACCGTCCTTCGAACTGGAGGAGCCCCCGGTGGCCCTCCCCCGGCCCGATGTCGCCCGGCGGGCGTTCGCGATGCGCTTCGGGCACCTCGCCCGGATGGCGCGGGCGTGCGCCGGGGTGCCCGACCGGGTGCCCGAGTTGATGACCTTCTACGCCGACCGGTTCCGTGCCGAAGGAGAACGCTGAGGCGATGAACACGTACACGTACCGCAGACCGGGTGAGCGCGGCGGCTGGGAGACGGACGTCCTCGTCGTGGGCGGCGGCCCGGTCGGCATGGCGCTCGCGCTCGACCTCGCCCACCGCGGGGTGGACTTCACCCTGATCGAAGCGGGGGAGGGAATCCCGGCGGACCCCCGGATCACCACGGTCGGCCCCCGCGCCATGGAGATGTTCCGCCGCTGGGGCATGTCCGGCACGCTGCGCGGCGCGGGCTGGCCGGACGACCACTGTCTGGACGTGGCCTGGGTGACGGCCGTCGCGGGCCACGAGATCCACCGGCTGCCGTTCGGCACGGTCGCCGACCGGCCGCTGCCCGGGCACACCCCGGAACCCGAGGCGATCTGCCCGCAGCACTGGATGGCGCCGCTGCTCCTGGACCGGCTCGGGCACTACCCGGACGGCCCGGTGCGCACCCGCTGCCGGCTGCTCGGCATCGTCCCCGAGCCCGGCGGGGTGACGGCGACGGTGGCACGGGCGGACGGCTCCCGTTCGGAGGTCCGGGCCCGGTATCTGGTCGGCTGCGACGGGGCCGGTTCGTCCGTACGGAAGATCTGCGGGATCGACGTGCCCGAGCTGCACCCGCCCCGGGTCCTGCGCAACATCCTGTTCCGGGCACCCGAACTGCCCCGGCTGCTCGGCCCGCGGGCCCCGCTGCTGTACTTCCTCGTCTCGCCGACCGGGCTGCGGTATCCGCTGCGCGCCATCGACGGGCGGGGGACGTACCGGCTGACCGCCCCGGCGACCGGGGAACCGGCGCAGGCCGTCGTACGGCGGGCGGTGGGCCTTGACACGCCGCTGACGGTGGAGGCCGACGGGGCCTGGCATCTGACTCACCGGGTGGCCGACCGCTACCGCTCCGGGCGGGTGTTCCTCACCGGGGACGCGGCGCACACCCTGTCGCCGTCGGGCGGCTTCGGGATGAGCACGGGGGTCTGCGACGCGGCCGACCTCGGCTGGAAGCTGGCCGCTGCGCTGGCCGGCTGGGCGGGGCCGGGGCTGCTCGACTCGTACGAGACCGAGCGCCGCCCGGTGGCCGTGGCCGGGGTCGCGGAGGCCAACGCGAACCTGCTCCGTACCCAGGACCGGCGGCTCTCGCCCGCGCTCCTGGACGACAATCCGGTGGGCGAGCGGGCCCGGAAGGCGCTCCGCCGGGAACTGGCCACCTCCGACGTGGGGCGCGAATTCGACCATCCCGAGATGCACTTCGCGTACCGCTATGTCTCCCCGGTCATCGCGGCCGAGCTCCCGGCGGACAGGGCCGGCGCAGCGGACTCGGCAGACTGCGCGGACTCGGCCGCACTGTCCGGGTCCGGGTTGAACGCGTCCACGCTGCCGGGGGTGCGCGCCCCGCACGCGTGGCTGGAGCCGGGCCGCTCCACCCTCGATCTGTACGGGCGGGAGTTCGTCCTGTTGTCGTTCGCGGAGCCCGCCGGAGGCGGGGGCGGTGACAGGAGCGATGCCGGTGGCGGTGGCGCGGCGGGCGAACCGTACGGGCTGGCGCGGGCGTTCGCGGAGCGCCGGGTCCCGCTGCATGTGGTGCGCTGCACGGTTCCGGAGATCGCACGGCGCTACGAGCAGCCGTACGTCCTGGTCCGCCCGGACGGCCATGTGGCCTGGCGGGGCACCCGGCAGCCGCGCGACCCGCTCGCGCTGGTCGATCTGGTGCGGGGAGCGGGCCGGTGAGCGGGCCGGCGAGCGGCGGGGCCCCGGCCGGTGGGCTGCCGGACTTCGATCCGGCCCGGCTCGATCTGGCCGACCCGTACCCCGTCTACCGGCGCTACCGGGACGCCGGCCCGGTGCACGCGGTCCGCCCGGCGGCGGTGCCGTGCGGGGCGCGCGGGCCGACGACCTGGTACGTCTTCGGCTACGCGGAGGTGGCGCGGGTCCTCGCCCGGCGGGAGTTCGGCCGGACGGCACCGGGCAGCGCCTCGGCCGCGCCGCTGCCGCCGGGTTACGCGGTGCTGCGCGCGGTCGTCGAGAACTGGCTGGTGTTCCTCGACCCGCCCCGCCACACGGCACTGCGGGCGCTGGTGGCGCCCGCGCTCGCGGCCGGTCCGGTGGCGGCACTGCGGCCGGGGATCCGGCGGATCGCCCGCCGGCTGGTCGATCCGCTGGTGACACGCGAGAGCGTCGACCTGGTGGCGGAGTTCGCGGCGCCGTTCCCGCTCCTGGTGATATCGGGCGTGCTCGGGGTGCCGGAGGAACGGCAGGGCTGGTTCCGGGAGCGGGCGCTCGCGCTCCAGCGCGCGGGCGGGGCGCGGGTGGACCGGACCCTGGCCGGGATGGTGGAGGCGGACCGGGCGGCGGCCGAACTCACCGCGTACTTCCGGCGGGAGCTGGAAGCCCGGCGCGGACCGGGCCGGGACCGGGGCGATCTGCTGTCCGCCCTGGTACGGGCCGCCGAGGAGGAGACCTCGCTGTCGCCCGAGGAGCAGACGGCGACCTGCGTCCATCTGCTGACGGCGGGGCACGAGACCACCACGGGGCTGCTGGGCAAGGCGGTACTCGCCCTGCTCGCCCGCCCGGAACTGGGGGACGCCCTCCGAGCGGACCCCGGGCTGCTGGCGGGGGCGGTGGACGAGTTCCTGCGCCATGACCCGCCGGTGCAGATGGTCACCCGGTGGGCGCTGCGCGACACCGAGCTCGCGGGGCACGCGATCCGCGCGGGCGACCGGACCGTCCTGGTCCTCGGCGCGGCGAACCGGGACCCGGCGTACTTCCCCGATCCGGACCGGCTCGACATCCACCGGGACACCGTGCGGCACTGCGCCTTCGGGCTGGGCATCCACTACTGCGCCGGGGCGGGCCTCGCCCGGGCGGAGGCCGAGGCCGGGCTCGCGGAACTCCTGGACCGGCTGCCGGCGCTCCGGCCGGGCGCGCGCCCGGAACTGACCGTGCGCTACGCGCCGGACTGGGTGTTCCACGGGCCGGAGCGGCTCACCGTCACGGTGTCGCCGTCGGATCCGGCGCCGGGGGCTCGGTGAACGGCTGTGCCGGATCGTCCGCGGGCGGGTACCAGCCGGTCCAGGTCGACGAAGGCCGGGTGGTGGGCTCGTCGGGTCCTGCGAACGGCCCGGCGTGGGCCTTCATCAGCAGGAGCATCACACCGGCGAAGAGCAAGGAGCCGATGATCAGCGCGAAGCCGGTCGGATTGCGCGGGTTGAAGTAGTACTTGCCGTACTTGCGCTTGAACACCGGTTCGTCGTCCCGGAACATCCCCGGCTCCCCCCTGTCCGATGCGGGCCAGGCTACTCTCCGCCCATGACGCACGACGCACCACAGGCCCACTGGCAGCGCACCTACCAGGAGAATCCCGGCATGTACGGGGAGCAGCCCTCGGGGCCGGCCCGGTACGCGGCGGAACTCTTCGCCGCGGCCGGCGCCCGGGACGTGCTGGAGCTGGGGGCGGGCCACGGCCGTGACGCGCTGTACTTCGCCGGGCAGGGCTTCTCGGTGCGGGCCGCCGACTTCAGCTCGGCGGCCCTGGGACAGCTCGCCGAGCGCGCCGAAGCCCGGGGGCTCGCCGGGCGGGTGACCACCACCCTGGTGGACGTACGCGATCCGCTGCCGTTCGCCCCCGGGTCCGCCGACGCCGTGTTCGGCCACATGCTGCTGTGCATGGACCTGTCGACGCGGCGGATCGAGGAGTTGGTCGGCGAGATCCGCCGGGTGCTCCGGCCGGGCGGTACCTTCGTCTACACCGTGCGGCACACCGGGGACGCCCACTACGGCACGGGGATCGCGCACGGCGACGACATCCACGAGCACGGCGGCTTCGCCGTGCACTTCTTCCCGCGTGAGCTGGTGGACCGGCTGGCCGAGGGCTGGGAGCTGCGCGAGGTCCACGCCTTCGAGGAGGGCGATCTGCCGCGCCGGCTGTGGCGGGTGACGATGAGCGTGCCGGATCCGGTCGGAGGCTGATCGGCCGGGGGCTGACCGTCCCCGCGCTTCCGTTTTCCTCGCGGTGGCTCACCCGGAGGACACCGGCTGCCGCACCCTGTCCGGTGGACAGGGCGGCGCGACCGTCGCCGCCAGGGCCGCGGCGGCCCGGCCCGCGAGGTCGACGGCGACGAGGCGCGCCTCCAGGGACGGGGCCGGGGCGCCGGGCACGGGGGTGAGGAGGAAGCGGCCCTGGTAGTGGCCGCCCGCGACGGCCCGGAGTTCCACCGGGCCCTTTGGCCAGCCCTGCCGCTCCAGGTCCCAGATCCAGCCGTCGACCTGGACGGTGCCGTCGGGACGGAGCCGGGGCGGCCGGCCGAGGAGCGTCCCGTACTCGAACCGGCAGTCGGCGAGTCCCAGCAGTTCGACGAGGTGGGAGCAGATCACCCGGGCCAGATCGTCGGGCGAGCGGCTGGTCTCGGCCAGCCGGGTGGTGGTGTGCAGCCGTTCCAGATGGCGGGCGTCGCGCAGGGCGACGGCGCCGAGCAGCCGGCCGTGGGCCGCGAGCTGGGAAACGATCAGACCGACGATCAGGAGCAGGATCGCGGTCTCGACGTCGGCCCGGCCGTGGATCCGGAGGCTGTAGTAGGGCACGGCGAGGAAGAAGTCGTACCAGAAGGCCGCCGACAGCGCGGCGAGCGCGCCCGCCCAGCGGTTGCCGAGGGCGGCGACGGCGACGACCACGACGACCAGCAGCAGGGCCAGGTTGGTCTCGGTGAGACCGGTGCGGACCGGCACCAGTGCGAGCGCGACGAGGAAGGGCGCGAGGACGGCGGCCGCGAGCGCGGCGGCGTCCCGGAGCGGCATCCGCATGATCCACCTCCGACGGGTCGGGACTCCGGGTGCGGGGTGCAGAGGTACGGGGTGCGCAGGTACGGGGTGCGCAGGTACGGGGTGCGCAGGTACGGGGTGCACAGGTACGGAACGCGCGGGCGCGAGGCGCGCGGGACACGGCTGCGTACGTTCCCAGGCTGCGCCGACTGTGAGCGACACGACGCCCGGCGGAGGGATCTTGACGGTTTCCTGACGCCAACGGCCGGGTTCCTTACATACCCCTTGCATACGCTGACTCGGCCGCCGTCCGCGTGATGGCTGAAATTCAACCTTTCTCGCCTCACCGGACAGCAGGAGCCCGATGTCCACCCCTCCCCCGACCCGTACCGACCGACTGCGCGCCTGGATGCTGGAAGGGCTGTCCGACATGGGCAAGGGGCGGCCCGGCACCGCTTCCCACCCGCCGGGCGGTACGGAGCCGGCCATCTCGCCCGTACCGACGAAAGCCGCCGAGGGCCCGGAAAGCGCCCAGGGCACCAGAGGTCAGACGGCCGGAACCGGCCATCAGGGCCAGGCATGGTGGCGGGTGATGTGCCTGTCCGGTGTCGACTACTTCTCCACCCTCGGCTACCAGCCGGGCATCGCCGCCCTCGCGGCCGGACTGCTCTCCCCCATCGCGACGATCGTGCTGGTCGCCGTCACCCTGCTGGGCGCGCTGCCGGTCTACCGCCGGGTCGCGGAGGAGAGCCCACACGGCGAGGGCTCGATCGCGATGCTGGAGCGGCTGCTGTCGTTCTGGAAGGGCAAGCTGTTCGTCCTGACCCTGCTGGGCTTCGCCGCGACGGACTTCCTCATCACCATCACCCTGTCGGCCGCGGACGCCTCCACCCACCTCGTGGAGAACCCACATCTGTCGGCCGTCCTCCACGACAAGCAGATGGTGATCACCCTCGCGCTGATCGCGCTGCTCGGCGCGGTGTTCCTGAAGGGCTTCCTGGAGGCCATCGGGGTCGCGGTGGCGCTGGTCGGCGTCTATCTCGCGCTCAACCTGGTGGTCGTGACGACCGGGCTGTGGCACGTGGTGACGGAGGAACACGTGGTGACGGACTGGACCACGGCCCTGACCGCGCAGCACTCCAATGTCTTCGCGATGGTCGGCGTGGCCCTGATCGTCTTCCCCAAGCTGGCGCTCGGTCTGTCCGGATTCGAGACCGGGGTGGCGGTGATGCCGCACGTCCACGGCGATCCGGACGACACCGAGGCGCACCCGGCCGGCCGGATCCGCGGCGCGAAGAAGCTGCTGACGACGGCCGCGCTGATCATGAGCGTGTTCCTCATCTGCACCAGCTTCGTGACCACGGTCCTGATCCCGCACCAGGAGTTCGAGTCCGGTGGCCAGGCCAACGGCCGTGCCCTCGCGTATCTCGCCCACGAGTACCTCGGCAACACCTTCGGCACCGTCTACGACGCGTCGACGATCGCGATCCTGTGGTTCGCGGGCGCCTCGGCGATGGCCGGACTGCTCAACCTGATGCCGCGCTATCTGCCGCGCTACGGCATGGCCCCGCACTGGGCCCGCGCCGTGCGCCCCATGGTGCTGGTGTTCATCCTGGTCGCCTTCCTGGTGACCTGGATCTTCGACGCGAACGTGGACGCGCAGGGCGGCGCGTACGCGACCGGTGTGCTCGTCCTGATCTCCTCGGCGGCCATCGCCGTGACGATCGCGGCCCGCAAGGCCGGTCAGCGCCGCTGGGCCGTCCGCTTCGGCGTCATCTCGGCCGTCTTCCTCTACACCACCGTGGTGAACGTGATCGAGCGGCCCGACGGTGTGAAGATCGGTGCCTGCTTCATCGCCGGCATCATCCTCATCTCGCTGGCCTCCCGGCTGGCCCGCGCCTTCGAGCTGCGCGTCACCGACATGGACTTCGACGAGACGGCGAACCGGTTCATCCAGGACGCCTCGCACGGGACGGTGCGCTTCATCGCCAACGAACCGGGCCTGAGGGACGCGGCCGAGTACCGGGAGAAGCTGGAGCAGATCCGTGCCGACAACGACATCCCCGCCCACGAGGACCTCGTTCTCGTGGAGGTGACGGTCACCGACCCGTCGGAGTTCGAGACGAGCCTGACCGTACGGGGTGAGGTGCTGCACGACCACTACCGGGTGCTCGCCGTGGAGAGCTCCTCGATCCCCAATGCCCTCGCCGCCCTGCTGCTGCACGTCCGCGATGTCACCGGCACCCGCCCGCACATCTACTTCGAGTGGACGGAGGGCAGTCCGTTCGCCAACTTCCTGCGCTTCTTCCTGTTCGGCCACGGCGAGGTCGCGCCGGTGACCCGCGAGGTGCTGCGCGAGGCCGAACCGGACCGCTCCCGCCGCCCGCGGGTGCACGTGGGCTGACCGGGGCGGCGGGCGGCGCGCGGCAGGCTGCGGGCTGCGGAGGTCCGGGGCGGGTCCGGTTCGACTGGTCGGTACGGGGCTTCGTACCGCCGGTCAGGCTTCGTACCGCCGGTCAGGCTCCGTGCACTCGGACCCCGCCGACGAAGGTCTGCTCCACGCGGGCGTCGGCGATCTCTCCGGGCGGTCCGGTGAGGACGTCGCGGTCGAGGACGACCAGGTCGGCGAGGTGGCCCGGGCGCAGGCTGCCCGCGTCGTCGTGGCCGTTGGCGTAGGCGGAGCCCGCCGTGTACGCGGCGAGCGCCGTGGTGAGGTCGAGCCGCTGTTCGGGCAGGAAGACCCGGTCGTCGGTGGCCCCGGGCAGGCGGCGGTTGACCGCGACATGCAGCCCGGCGAGCGGGTCGGGGCTGCTGACCGGCCAGTCGCTGCCCGCGACGAGGGTGGCCCCGGCCCGTACGAGAGCACCGAACGAGTACTGCCAGGCGGCGCGTTCCGGCCCGAGGAAGGGGATGGTGAGTTCGTCCATCTGCGGCTCGTGGGCGGCCCACAGGGGCTGGATGTTGGCGAGCGCGCCCAGCCGGGCGAAGCGGGTGAGGTCGTCGGGGTGGACGACCTGGAGATGGGCCAGGTGGTGCCGGTTGCCGCGCGGTCCGTTGGCGGCGAGGGCCGCCTCGATCGCGTCCAGTGCCTCGCGTACGGCACGGTCGCCGAGCGCGTGGAAGTGCACCTGGAATCCGAGGGCGTCCAGGGCGGTGACATGGGTGCGGAGCGCCTCGGGGTCGACGAAGCTGAGTCCGGTCTCGGCGGTGGCGCAGCCGCACGCGTCGAGGTAGGGGCTGGTCATCGCGGCGGTGAAGTTCTCGGCGATGCCGTCCTGCATGATCTTCACCGACCCGGCCCGGAACCGGCCGTGGCCGAGGGCCGCGCGCCGGGCGACCAGTTCGGGTATCTGCTCCGCCCCGCGCGCCCGGTCCCACCACAGCGCGCCGGTGACCCGGGCGGTGAGGCTGCCGTCCCGGGCAGCGGCCAGATAGGCGTCGGAGGGGTCGGGCCGGCCGCTGAACTCGCCGAGGATGGCGTCCTGCCAGCCGGTGATGCCGAGCGAGTGCAGCAGACTCTGGGCCCGGAGCAGTCCGGCGAGCCGGTCGGCGGGGGTGGTCGGCGGGATCAGCCGGGAGACGAGAGAGGTCGCGCCTTCCTGGAGCATGCCGGTGGGCACGCCGTCCGCGTCGCGCTCGATCCGGCCGTCGGCGGGGTCCGGGGTGGCGGCGGTGATCCCGGCGAGTTCCAGGGCCCGGGTGTTGGCCCACGAGCCGTGGTGGTCACGGTTGATCAGCAGGACGGGCCGGTCGGGGACGACGGAGTCCAGCTGCCGGCGGGTGGGCAGACCGCCCTCGAAGCTGTCCATGGACCAGCCGCCGCCGGTGATCCAGGGCTCTTCGGGGTGGGCGGCGGCATACGCGGCGACGGTCCGCAGATACGCGTCGGCGTCCTCGGCGCCGGTGAGATCGCACTCGGCCAGTTCCATCCCGCCGAACACGGCGTGGAGGTGCGCGTCCTGGAAGCCGGGGATCAGCAGCCGGCCGGCGAGGTCGACGACCTCGGTGCGAGGCCCGATCAGTTCCCGGACCTCGTCGTGGCCGACGGCGGTGATCCGCTCGCCGCCGACGGCGAGGGAGGTGGCCCGGGTGCGGGCCGGGTCGCCGGTGAAGACAGGGCCACCGGTGAAGACCAGGTCGGCCGTGCTCATCTGGGTACTCCTAACGGGGGGACGGGCCCCGAACAGGCGAGGGCCGGGGAGGGGGCCGAGAAGGCGGGGAGGCGGAGGGTCGGATTTTCCTGCCGCCGTGAAGCCCCGGGGCGCCTCCCGGCCGTGCGCCCCCGGGAATCCGGGCCCGCCATGATGGCGATCCTCATGTGGATTTTCACGGGCCCCGCGCGGGCGGCCGCGATCGGCGTCTTCTCGGCCTCGGCCGGGGTCGGAATGG
>NZ_JBEYZX010000050.1:0-45752 GCF_040646255.1 Streptomyces sp. NPDC046203
CGCGCTTTCCGTTCCTTCAGGCTTTCACCCTCCGGCCCTTTCGGCGCTTTCCGACTTTATCAGACCCTTTCGGCTCCGATTCCCGGTCGGCGGGAGTTCGTCTTCCCGGCTGTTGGGCCGTTCCGACGTCCTGAACTCTAGCGGATTTCCCCGGCGACCCATAATCGAGTCTTTCGAAATGAATTTCGGCAAGCCGAAATTCGTCCCGGTGGGGAGATCGTGCGGAGTTGAGGTGCCGCTATCGCGGCGGGATGGCTGCCGGGAACCTTCCGGCTCCGTGGCAACTCGGAGAACCTTACGCATCCACGAAGGCCGTGTCAAGGCTCTCAGAGGGGCCTCGCCGGCGGTCTCGCGACGGGCCTTCCGGCCTCCGCCCCGGCCCCTGTTCCGAGGCTCGGCCCGGCCTCTCGCCCCGACCTCTCGGCCCGGGCCCTCAGTCCAGGTCGGTGAGCCGGCCGCCCGCGTCGGGCTGGGTCAGCTCCACCCGGCGCAGCAGGCGGATCAGCATCTCGCCGAGGGCCCCGCGCTCGTCGGGCGACAGGTCCTGAAGGAGGTCCTGCTCGAAGTCCGTGGCCATGCGCATCGCCTCCAGCCACTTCTGGCGGCCCTCGTCCGTCAGCTCGACGATCACGCGCACGCGGTTGTTCTCGTCGCGGTCGCGGGTGACCAGGCCCTCTCCCGCCATGCGGTCGATGCGGTGGGTCATCGCGGCCGGGGTCAGGCCGAGGCGCTTGGCCAGCTCCCCCGGGCCCAGCCGGTAGGGGGCGCCGGAGAGGACCAGGGTCTTCAGGACCTCCCACTCGGCGTTGCTGATGCCGAGGTCGGCGACCTGGCGGCCGTACGCCACGTTCATCCGGCGGTTCAGCCGGCCCAGCGCGGAGACCACCTTCTCGACCTGGGGGTCGAGGTCGCGGAACTCGCGCTGATACGCGGCGATCTGCTCGTCGAGGGTCGGCTCCTGCAGGCCCTGGGGGCCGGAGGGCTCGGTGGTGTCGGACATGCCGCCGAGTATTCCACGGGCTCCGTTGGCATTGAAGTCCTTCGGTGTGTATTGTTAAGGATCTAATTTTACTGTTGAAGTCTTCAGGGTTCAGGCCTACAGACCTGTACCCCTGACC
This sequence comes from Streptomyces sp. NPDC046203, assembly GCF_040646255.1. Taxonomy (NCBI): domain Bacteria; kingdom Bacillati; phylum Actinomycetota; class Actinomycetes; order Kitasatosporales; family Streptomycetaceae; genus Streptomyces; species Streptomyces sp. NPDC046203. The sequence goes on from NZ_JBEYZX010000050.1 coordinate 1,119, forward strand.
GAAGTGGGTGAGTGTGACCAAGGCGATGGGCGCCGCGATGCGCCGGATTCAGGCAGGCAGCGCGCTGAGCGCGTTCGGGCTCGGCTTCACCGTGCCGTACCTCTATGTGTACGTCGCTCAGGTGCGCGAGCTGGGTGCGAGCACGGCCGGTGTCGTCCTTGCCGTCTTCGCCATGGCCGCGCTCATGGTGCTGCCCTTCAGCGGCCGGGCGATCGACCGGCGCGGGCCGGTGCCCGTACTGGTGGTGGCGTCGCTGGTCGCCTCGGTGGGCGCGATCGGCCTCGGTCTCGCGGCCTCGGTGCCCGCGGCCATCGGGTCGGCGGCGCTGCTCGGCGCCGGTACGGCCGTGATGCAGCCGGCGCTCGCCACGATGATCGTGTGGTGCTCGACGCCGGCCACCCGCACCCGTTCCTTCGCCATGCAGTTCTTCCTGCAGAACCTCGGTCTCGGCGTCGGTGGTCTGATCGGCGGCCAGCTGGTCGACACCAGCCGTCCGGGCAGCTTCCTGCTGCTGTTCTCGATCGAAGCGGTGATGTTCCTCGTCCTCGCCGCGATCGCGCTGACCGTGAAGATGCCGGACACCGCCACCCTCCCCGGGGCCCGGCCGGCCGGTGCGCAGGGCGGCGGCGCGATGCGGGCGCTGCTCGGCCACAAGGCCATGGTGCAGCTGTGCGTCCTGGGCTTCGTGCTGTTCTTCGCCTGCTACGGCCAGTTCGAGTCGGGTCTCGCCGCGTACGGCACCGAGGCCGCCGGGATCGCGCCGGCCACGCTGGGCATCGCCCTGGCCGCCAACACGGCGGTCATCGTGGCCGCGCAGTTCCTGGTCCTGAAGTTCGTCGAGCGCCGCAAGCGGACGCGGATGATCGCGGCCGTCGGTCTGATCTGGACCGTGGCGTGGCTGATCGCCGGGTACGCGGGTCTGGGGGCCGGCAGCCAGGCGATGGCGACGGCGGCGTTCATCTCCACGTACGCGCTGTTCGGGCTCGGCGAGGCGATGCTGTCGCCGACGGTGGCCCCGCTGGTGGCGGACCTGGCGCCGGAGTCGATGGTCGGTACGTACAACTCGGCCTTCGCCCTGGTGAAGCAGCTCGCGCTGGCGGTCGGCCCGGCGGTCGGCGGTCCCATGGGGGCCTCGCTGCACGGTCCGTACATCGTGACCTTCGTGCTGTTCTCGCTCGCCATCACCGTGCTCGCGGTCCGGCTCGGCAAGCGGCTCACGCCGGAGCAGAACCAGCCGTCGCTGGTCGCCAAGCCGTCGATGATCGTCGCGCGGCACGAGCCGGAGCGGCGCGAGACGGCCGCCGCCTGATCGTTCCGATCGTCCTGAACGCGGCTATCCGCGCATATGACTGAAGGGGTCCTCTGGGCCCCTTCAGTCATATGCCTATATGGGGGTCGTTCTTACCGGGCCTCACTGAGGGCGTGATCCGGTGGTCCGGGGCCGCGTGGGCAGGGCGAACTCGCACCACACCGCCTTGCCGCCGCCCGGGGTGCGGCGGCTTCCCCAGGACGAGGCGATCGTGGCGATGATCGAGATCCCCCGGCCCGCCTCGTCCTCCGACTCGGCGCGGCGACGGCGCGGCAGATGGTCGTCGCCGTCGGTGACCTCGATGATCAGCCGGCGGTCGGTACGACGCAGCCGCAGCCGCATGGGCGGGGTGCCGTGCTGGAGCGAGTTCGCCACCAGCTCGCTGGTGGCGAGGACGCCGAGGTCGCACAGCTCGACGGGGAAGCGCCAGCTGGCCAGGACGCCGGAGGCGAAGGCACGCGCGCGGGGCGCGGCCTCGACCCCGCCGAGCAGCTCCAGGGCGGCGTTGTGGAACAGCTCGGCGTCGGAACCGTCGCGGGCCGGGTGCTGGACGACGAGGACGGCGACGTCGTCGTCGTGGTCGGCGGTGACCCCGAGGGCGCGCAGCAGCCGGTCGCAGACGACCTGGGGGCTGCCGGTGGCGCCGGAGAGGGCGCGTTCCAGGGCGCTGACGCCCTCGTCGATGTCCTCGCGGCGGCGTTCGACCAGGCCGTCCGTATAGAGGACGGCGGTGGAGCCGGGCGGCAGATCGATGGTGGCGGAACTGTGCTGCCAGCCGCCGGTGCCGAGCGGCGGCCCGGTGGGGTCCTCGGCACGGCGGACGGTGCCGTCCTCGTCCCGTACGAGCATCGGGAGGTGTCCGGCGGAGGCGTAGACGAGCCTGCCCTCGTTGGGGTCGTGGACGGCGTAGACGCAGGTGGCGATCTGGCTGGCGTCGATCTCGGCGGCGAGACCGTCGAGCAGCTGGAGCACCTCGTGCGGGGGCAGATCGAGCCGGGCATATGCCCGGACGGCGGTGCGGAGCTGCCCCATGACGGCGGCGGCGCGCACGCCCCGGCCCATGACGTCGCCGATGACCAGGGCCGTACGGCCGGCGCCGAGGGTGATCACGTCGTACCAGTCGCCGCCGACGGCGGCGTCGGCGACACCGGGCTGGTAGGTCGCGGCGATCCGCAGGTCGTCGGGCTGTTCCAGCTCCTGCGGGAGCAGGGAGCGCTGGAGGGTGACGGCGGTCTCGCGGTGGCGGCGCTCGCTGGCGCGCAGCCGTTCGGCGGCCTCGGCGTGGTCGGTGACGTCGGAGGCGTGGATGAGGACGCCGCCGTCGGGCAGCCGGGGGCTGTCCACGGGCAGACAGGTGACGGTGTAGAAGCCGCCGCTCTTGGTCCGGCGGGACTTCACGGTGCGGAGCTTGCCGCTGCGCAGGACCTGGTCGAGGAGGGGCAGCAGGCCGAGCTCGGACGCCTCGGGGCAGGTGTCGGCGACGGTGGCGCCCGCCGGGCGCGGACCGAAGGCGCTGGCATATGCCTCGTTGACGTACGCGATGCGGTGCTCGGGGCCGTACACGAGCGCGACCAGGCCGGGAAGGCGGCCGACGATCTCCCGCACGGTGAAGTCCTCCGGCGCGGGCGCTCCGGCCGGCTCGGTGGACTCGGTGGACTCGGCGGGCTCGGCGGGCTCGCCGGACCGGGCGGACTGGTCCATTCGGGGTGACCGGCCGGACTCGGCGGCGAGGTGGTCCGGCCGGGGCCCGTGCTCACCGCGGGCCGCGGGCACGGAGCCCTCGGGCCCGCGAGCCGCGGTGCGACGCTGCGTACGCGGGAGCCGGGCGCTCCAACGGGTGAAGTTCACGGATCTGTATGCCTCGTGGTGTCGTTGCCGTGCGGAGTCACTCTGTGCAGGTGTGGGCCCACCTATGGTCACACGTCCAGTGTGGAGGAGTGCACTGACAGTGATGTCAGTTCCCGGGCCCGTCGTCGAACCGGTCGTCCCCGCGGTGGCCGGGGCCCTCGCCGGGACCGCGACCAGGGCCGTGGTCGGAGCCGGGGCCGTCACCACCGGAGGGGCCGCTGGAAGGGCCGCCGGAGGGGTCGCCGGGTTCCGGCGGAGGTGGCGGCGCGGCGGCGAGTTCGAATTCGGCGCGGGGATGTTCCAGCGAGCCGAGCGAGACGATCTCGCGCTTGAACAGGCCGGACAGCGTCCACTCGGCCAGCACGCGGGCCTTGCGGTTGAAGGTCGGTACCCGGCCGAGGTGATAGGCGCGGTGCAGCAGCCAGGCCGGATAGCCCTTGACCTTGCGGCCGTAGACATGGGCGACGCCCTTGTGGAGGCCGAGGGAGGCGACGGAACCGGCGTTCGCGTGCACGTAGTCCCGCAGCGGCGTACCGCGCAGGGCGGCGGCGAGATTGTCGGCGAGCAGTCTGGCCTGGCGTACGGCGTGCTGGGCGTTGGGGGCGCAGTCGGGGAGCCGCGCGCCCTCGTCCCCCGCCGGCCCGCCGTGCGCTGCCGGCCCGCCGTGCGCTGCCGGCCCGCCGTGCGCTGTCGTCCCGCCGTGCGCCGGACCGCCGCGGGCGGCCGTGTCCCGCGCCGCGGTGAGATCGGGGACGGCGGCGGCGTCACCGGCCGCCCACGCGTGGTCGACCCCGGCGATCCGCAGCTGGGTGGTGCAGCGCAGCCGCCCGCGCGCGGTGCGGGGCAGACCGGAGGCGGCGACCAGGGGCGCGGGGGTGACACCGGCGGTCCAGACGACCGTACGGGTGGGCCTGCGGGTGCCGTCGTCGAGTACGGCGACACGGTTCTCGCAGGAGACCAGCCGGGTGCCGAGACGGATGTCGACGTTGCGGGCGCGCAGCTCGCGTACGGCGTAGCGGCCGAGGTCCGCGCCGACCTCGGGCAGGATCCGTTCGCTCGCCTCGACGAGCATCCAGCGCAGGTCCTCCGGCCGGAGGTTGTGGTAGTACCGCGCGGCGTAACGGGCCATGTCCTCGAGTTCGGCGAGCGCCTCCACGCCCGCGTAGCCGCCGCCGACGAAGACGAAGGTGAGGGCGGCGTCGCGCAGCGCCGGATCGCGGGTGGAGGAGGCGATGTCCATCTGCTCGATGACGTGGTTACGCAGCCTGATCGCCTCCTCGACCGTCTTGAAGCCGGCGCCGTGCTCGGCGAGGCCGGGGACCGGCAGGACGCGGGAGACGGAACCGGGGGCCAGGACGAGTTCGTCGTACCGGAGTCGGGTGTCCGGGGCGCCCGCCTCCTCGGTGGCGAGGGTGGCGAGGGTCGCGGTGCGCGCGGCATGGTCGATGGCGTGGACCTCGCCCGCGATGATCCGGCAACGGCGAAGGACACGACGCAGCGGGACGACGACATGGCGCGGGGAGATCGATCCGGCCGCCGCCTCGGGAAGGAAGGGCTGGTACGTCATGTACGGCTCCGGGGTGACCACCGTGATCTCGGCGCGGCCCTCGCGCAGCTCCGTCTTGAGCCGCCGCTGGAGGCGCAGCGCCGTGTACATCCCGACGTAGCCACCGCCGACAACGAGAACGCGCACAGGTTCGGTCACCGTCCCATGAGGCAACGCCGTTTGGGGTTTGTCCACAGGCCCGGCAAATTGTGTGACTGGAGGGGAGGGGCCCCGGGAGATACCGAACGGCCGTATTGGAATGGGAAGTTCGCAGGTCAGAGGGGTAGTGGCGGGTGGGGTCCGGAAGCGGAATCGGGAGTGTCCCGGTCCTTGCTCCGATCGGGGGGCGCACCGTACGGAACTGCCCCTTCTGAATTGACGTCGACTCAACTATGTTCGTACTTCGTCGGGGTGCCGGATCGCCACGCGCGGAGCCGCATGCGCGACTGGACCGGACCCCTGTGTCAGGGCGGGGAGTCTCCGGGGGGAGACATCATGAGCGGGGGAACGCTTATGCAGATTCAGGATTCGTACGGACAGGTCCGTACGGCACAACAGCCGGTGACGGGCACGCGATCCGCGCCGTTGCGGGTGGACGCCCAGCGCAATCTGGAGCACGTGCTGCGGGCCGCGCGCGAGGTGTTCGGGGAGCTGGGTTACGGGGCCCCGATGGAGGACGTGGCACGCCGCGCCCGGGTCGGTGTCGGCACCGTCTACCGCCGCTTTCCCAGCAAGGACGTGCTGGTCCGGCGGATAGCCGAGGAGGAGACGGCGCGGCTCACCGAGCAGGCGCGGACCGCTCTCGGCCAGGAGGACGAGCCGTGGTCGGCGCTGTCCCGCTTCCTGCGGACGTCGGTCGCCTCGGGTGCCGGGCGGCTGCTGCCGCCGCAGGTGCTGCGGGTCGGCGTCGACGACGCGGCGCAGCCGGAGGACGGGATCCGGGTGCCGCAGCAGCGGGCGTCCGCCCTGAACGGGGCGGTGCCGGGCGGCGGCACGGGTGCCGTAGCCGACTACGCCCAGCAGGCCGAGCAGCGGGTGGTCGCGCCGCGCGCGATGCCGGCGGCCGAGCAGGACGACGCGGGTGCTTCGGAGCTGCTGGAGGTCGTGGGCCGGCTGGTGGAGCGGGCCCGGGAGGCGGGTGAGCTGCGGACGGACGTGACCGTGGCCGACGTCCTGCTGGTGATCGCCACCGCGGCGCCGGCGCTGCCGGACGCCGCCCAGCAGGCGGCGGCCTCGGCACGGCTTCTGGACATCCTTCTGGAGGGGCTGCGCTCGCGGTAATCGCGACGGCGGCGGTCACGACGACCACCGCGTCCTCACTCGTACGCGCGCGTGGGCTCACGTCCCCCCTGGTGGGGGGCGCGAGCCGCGCGATCATGGCACGGGCGGCCGAAGAGTCACGCCCGGAGGCCTGAAGTCGCCCCCAACGAGTGGTAAGTGGACGCGGGACTTCGGCGTGCCCGGGCTCTGTGGCAGGCTTGGCCGGTATGTCGGTCGAGCGTGCATACGGGGGCTTCGGCGATGAGCGGTGACAGTCGGGACGAGACCCTGGGCGCCACCGGCCGTCCGGACGGTGCGGCGGCCCCCGCGACCGGCCAGGTGCCGAGCCAGGGCGGCCCGGCCCGCGCGCCGGGCCTCGGCGGCACCGCCCCGGCGCCTTCCGTACCCGCGTCTTCCCTACCCGTGTCCTCCGTACCCGCGGGAGCCGACGCGCCGACCGTGCCGCAGCAGCGCGCGAACGGCGGGACCGGCGCCGGTTCCGCCCCGTCGTCGGCGTCGTCTGCGTCAACTTCGTCGTCTGATCTGCCGCCGTCCGACGCCGACTTGGTGCGGCGGATGCGGGAGGGCGACGACGACGCGTACGGGGAGCTGTACCGACGCCACCACGACGCCGTCCGCCGGTACGCCCGTTCCTGCTGCCGGGACGCGGACACCGCCGAGGATCTGACGGCCGAGGTCTTCGCCGGCACCCTTCAGGCGGTACGGCGCGGGGCCGGGCCCGAACAGGCCGTACGCGCCTATCTGTTGACCTCCGTCCGCCGGGTCGCCGCGTCCTGGACGCGGACCCGCAAGCGCGAGCAACTGGTCGAGGACTTCGCGCTGTTCGCCGAGGACGCCGCCCGTTCGTCGGAGGTGGCCGAGGCCGACGCCCTCGATCTGGGCGCCGATGTCCGCGCCATGCACCTCGCCGAACGGTCGCTCGCCCTCCAGGCGTTCCGTTCGCTGCCGGAGCGCTGGCAGGCCGTGCTGTGGCACACCACGGTCGAGGAGGAGTCGCCGAGCGCGATCGCGCCGCTGTTCGGGCTGACCGCGAACGCCACCGCCGTCCTCGCCGGCCGGGCCCGCGAGGGGCTCAAGCAGGCGTACCTCCAGGCCCATGTCAGCCAGTCCCTCACGACCGGCGGCGACTGCGCCCGCTATGCCGACCGGCTCGGCGCGTACGCGCGCGGGGGGCTGCGGACCCGGGCCGAACGGGGCCTGCGCAAGCACATCGCCGAGTGCGCCCAGTGCCGGCTCGCCGCCGGTGAACTGGCGCAGGTGAACGCCGGGATCCCGGCGCTGCTGCCGGTCGCGGTCATCGGCTGGTTCGCCGCCGGGTACGCGCTCAAGGCGGCGGGCGTCGTCGCGGGCGGGGTGGCCGGAGCGGGCGCGGCCGGAGCGGCGGCGGCCGCCACGGGTGCGGGCGCGGGCGCCGGCGCGGGTGCCTCCGGTGGGGCCGGGGCCTCGTCCGCCGCCGCCGAGGGGCTGGGCGTCCCCGCGAAGGCGGGGATCGCGGCGGTCGCCGCAGTCGCCGCGTCCGCCGGTCTCGTCTGGGCGCTCACCGGCTCCGAGCCGCAGCCGGTCGCGAAGCCCGCGCCCGCGCCGAAGGCCGCCGCGCCGGTGAAGGTGCCCCCGTCGGCGCCCGCACCGAAGCCGACGCCCCCGCCCGCCCCGGCCCCGCCGGCGAGCGCGAAGCCCGCGGCCCCGGACGTACCGGCTCCGAGCCCCACACCGTCCGCGAAGCCCGCGGCGAAGCCGAAGCAGGAGCCGGCGCCCACGCCGAGCGCGAAGCCCGCCCCGCGGCCGACGCCCTCCCCGAAGCCCCCCTCCACCCCCGCTCCCACGCCGACACCGGCGGAGCCGACACCGACTCCGACACCGCCGAAGCCCACTCCGCCGCCGCCGGAGCCGCCGGCCGTCTTCCCGCTGAGCCAACTGGAGTACGGCGTCGGGGGCGACGGCACCAAGCCGGAGATCGACCTCGCGCGCAGCAGCTGGCTGTGGCAGCACGACGATCTGTCGATGAACGGCGTCCGCTACAGCGGGGTGAGTGTGTCGGCCTCGTCGTCGGTGCACATCGACCTCAACCGGGAGTGCACCCGGTACGACGCGCTCGTCGGGGTCGACGACCTGACCGAGCCGCTGAAACACCCCGGCGGGGTCCGTTTCTCCGTGTACGCCGACGGGGAGCGGCTGTGGCGCTCGGCGGTGCTCCGCCCCGGTGACACACCGGTGCCGGTACGCCTCGGGCTCACCGGCCGCAGCACCCTCCGGCTCGTGGTGGAGCCGCACACGAAGTTCGGCCGGGTGCTGGTCGCGGACTGGGCGGACTCCCGGATCAGTTGCGCGTCATGACGCCCGGCGGGCGCCCGGCCCGGCGGCCCGGGCCTCGTACGACTCCACGAGGGCCAGCACCCCGTCCGCGGTGAGGTCCCGGCCCGCCGCCCGCGCCGTCTCGTAGGCCGCCGGGCCGAGTGCGTCGCGGGCCCGGTCGGTCACCCGGTCGGCGTCCCGCCGCTCCGGTACGGAGCGGGGCAGGTCCGTACGCCAGGTGTCGGCGGCGGCGAGGACGGTCACGGCGTCGGCCGCACGTCCGCCGAGTACGAGCGTGAGGGCCAGCGCCTCGGCGAGACCGGCCACGACCTGGAGGGCGCACTGCCCGTCCCGGGCGATCCGCAGCGCCTCGGTCGCCCGGTCGACGGCCGGGGCGCCGGCCCCCTGCTGGGCTTCGATACGGGCGGTGAGGCCGATGAGGTAGGCCTCGACATGCGGCGGCGGGGTGCCGATGCCGGGCTCGGCCCCCGCTCTCTCGACATACCGGCGGGCGGCGGCCCAGTCGCCTTCGTGGAAGGCGAGCGCGGCCCGCAGGAACTCGGCGAAGACCACCAGGTCCTTGACGTGACAGCGCCGGGCCTCGGCCTCCGCCTGGTCGAGGCCCCGTTCGGCGGCCGCCGTGTCGCCCGCCCGGAAGTGCAGCTCGGCGAGCCTGGCCATGAGGAACGGCGCCTCGGCGTACGCGCCGACCTCGCGGGCCAGCTCCAGCGCCTCGGCGTACTCCGCGCGCGCCTCCTCGTACCGCCCGCGCATCAGCAGGGACTCCGCCGCGACCCCGGCGACCTGGGCCCGCATCCAGCGGTCGCCGACCCGGCGGGACAGCGTCCGCAGCTCGCCGAGGTCCTGTGCGATGCCAGGTCCGTCGCCGGGCCGGTCGATGACCATATGGGTACGGAACATCAGGACGGCGCCAAGCTCCCAGTCACCGCCATGGCGGCGGCAGTTGGCGACGGCGGCGTCGAGCAGGGGCCGGATGTCGCCGGTCTCGTCGGCGAAGTAGGCGGTGAACGGCCACAGCAGCCCGGGGAAGCGCGCCGACTCGGGGCCGGGATTCTCGGCGAACGCGTCCCGGACCCGGGCCACCAGGGCCATGCCCTCCGCCTCGTCGCGAAAGGCGTCGAGGCCGCTCATGCTCTGGCTCTCCATGGCGAGGAAGAAGGAGAGCATCCGCAGGTGCATACGGGGCCAGTGCCGGGGGTCGGCCGGGTCCTCGGGGTCGTCGCCGAGGGCGAGGGCGCGCTCGACCCAGGACAGCGCCTCGGGGCGGTAGTTGCGCAGCCACCAGAACCAGCCCATGGCGAAGACGATCCGCAGGGCGGTGGTCTCGTCGGGCGCGGTGACGACGGTGCGGTGGAGGGCGGCGCGGATGTTGTCGAGGTCGCGTTCGAGCCGGGCTATCCAGGGGAGTTGGGCGCTGGAGCGCAGCAGGGGCTCGGCGCGTTCGGCGAGGGCGGTGAAGTGGGCGGTGTGGGCGGTCTCGGCGGCGGCGCGCAGGGCGGGGGTCGCGGCGGCGCGCTCGGCGGCGTACTCGTGGATGGTCTCCAGGAGGCGGTAGCGCATCTCGCCCTCGTCGGTGGGAGCGGCGACGACGAGGGACTTGTCGACAAGGGCGCCGAGCGTGTCGGCCGTGCCGGGCGTCCCCGGTGTGGCCGGGGCGAGAGCCTCGGCGGCGGCGAGGTCCCAACCGCCCGCGAAGACGGACACCTGGCGCAGCAGGTCGCGTTCGGCCGGTTCGAGCAGCTCCCAGGACCAGTCGACGACCGCGCGCAGGGTCTGCTGGCGGGGCAGGACAGTGCGGGAGCCGGAGGTGAGGAGAAGGAAGCGGTCGTCGAGGCGGTCGGCGATCTGGCGCGGGGTGAGCAGGCGCAGCCGGGCGGCGGCGAGTTCGATGGCGAGGGGCAGACCGTCGAGGCGGCGGCAGATCTCCGCGACGGCGAGCGCGTCGTCGTCGGTGGCCTCGGTGACCCTGCCGGGTTCGGTGGCCCCAGTGGCTCCGGTGGGTTCGCTGGCCCAGGCGCGGAAGCCCGGGCGGACGGCACGCGCGCGTTCCGCGAAGAGCCGGTGGGCGGGCGCGGGCGGGAGGGGCTCGACGGGGCGGACGGTCTCCCCGGGGACCCCGAGGGGTTCCCGGCTGGTGGCGAGGATCCGCAGGCCGGGGCAGTGCGCGAGCAGGGTCTCGGCGAGCGCCGCGGCGGCGCCGACGACGTGCTCGCAGTTGTCGAGGACGAGCAGCAGCGGGCGGCCGGCCAGATGGTCGACGAGCAGGTCGGTGGGGTCGTCCGGGAGCGGGACGCCCTCGCGGGTGGTGATCAGGTTGGTCTCGCGCAGGCCGAGCGCGGAGAGTACCGCTCCGGGGACGGCGTCGGGGTCGTCGAGCGGGGCGAGCTCGGCGATCCAGGCGGCGGGCCCGGCGGCCCCGCGGGCGGCCTCCTCGGCGAGCCGGGTCTTGCCCGAGCCGCCGGGGCCGGTGAGGGTGACGAGACGGGCGTGCTCCAGGTCGGTACGGAGAGCGGCCAGTTCGGGCTCGCGGCCGACGAACGAGGTCAGACGGGGGCGGATGTTGCCGCTCTCGGCAGCGGGAACAGGAGCGGGAGCGGGTGAGGGCGTACGGGTCGGGGCGGAGCCGTACGCGGACTCGTACGTGGGCGAGGCGGCGGGCGTGCGGGCGGCCGGGTACGCCGGGCGCGGTACGCGGGGCGGTGTTCCGGCGAGGAGTTCGGCGTGCAGGGTGGTCAGTTCCGGCCCGGGGTCGGCGCCGAGCCCGTCGGCGAGGGTGCGGCGGGCGTTCTCGTACGCGGCGAGGGCGTCGGCCGGGCGGCCCTCGGCGCGCAGGGCGCGGATCAGCTGGGCGTGGAAGGTCTCGTCGTACGGATACGCGCCGATCAGCTCGGCCAGTTCGGGGGCGAGTCCGGAGGTGGCGCCGCGCCGCAGGTCGGCCTCGACGCGGTGGCGGAGCGCGGCGAGCCGCTGGGCCTCGGGGCGGACGCCCGCGTGCTCGGGCAGGTCGGCGAGCGCCGGGCCGCGGAACAGGCCGAGGGCGGTCCGCAGCAGCGCGGCGGCGGTCTCGGGGTCGCCCGCGTCGAGCCGGGTGCCCGCGTCCCGGACGTGGCGCTCGAACACGTACAGGTCGATGTCCTCGGGCCCCGCCACGAGCCGGTAGCCGCCCGGCCCCGACGCGACGGCGTCCTTGCCGAGCACCCGCCGCAGCCGTCCGACCAGCGCCTGCAGCGCGGCCGGCGCGTCCTGCGGCGGCTCGTCCTCGTACACGTCGTCGACCAGCTCGGCGACCGTCACACTCCGGCCGCCGCGCAGCGCGAGCGCGGCGAGCAGCGCCCGCAGCCGGGCACCGCCCAGGGGAAGGGAGGTGCCGGTGGGGTCGAGCGCGTCGCTGGGGCCGAGGATGAGATACCGCATTCGGCCATTGTCGCGGGCGGGCCCGCCCGACGCCTCAGGGTTTGCCCGGACAGGGGCGCTCGGGCGTGTCCGGACGCGCGCCCCCCGGCGGCTTCGGCCGGGAGACGGCCGGGTGGGCCGACGGACCGGGCGCCGGAGCGGGGCGGGGCGGGGTGGACGGGCCGGGTTCAGAACTCCGCGGTGTCGATCGCGAAGCCGAGCGGGTCGGGAAGCGGAACGACTGTCCCCAGCCTGTGGACGGTGCGGCGCGCGTAGCGATCGCCGCTGGGTGCGGAGTGGACGGTGATCTCGTCTCCGGCGCGGTCGACGATCACATAGATGGGGATTCCGGCACGGGCGTACCCGCGTGCCTTCGGGCCGTGGTCACGCGACGCGGTGGCGGGCGCGACCACCTCGGCGACGAGCAGGACCGGGTCGGGCGCCTGCCAGACGTCCTCGTCGCGGAAGCTTCCCCGGGGCGCCACCACCAGGTCGGGCAGCACCCGGGCCTCGGCCACCGGGTCGGGCAGCCTCAGACCGATTCCGGTGTGGCCGCGCCGAATCCGGCTCTCGTCCCACAGGGCCTCGGCGAGTTCCGTGACGCTCTTCGCGTGCCCGGCGGTGCCGACGGTCGTCACCAGGATCCGGCCTTCGAGGAGTTCCACCCGCCGGCCGTCCGGGGACGCGGCACTGAGCCGGTCGAAGCGGTCGAGCAGTTCGGCCGCCTCGGGAGCGCCCTCGGGACCGCCCTCGGCACCGGCGGTCCCCGTCCCGGTCGCCCCGGCTCCCGCCGTCTCGGCTCCCGTCGTCTCGGCTCCCGTCGTCCCGGTTCCGGTCATCGTGATCCTCCCTCGCGGCGCTTCGGGGCGAGTCTCCCGGCCCACGCACCCGTGCGGGCCTGTTTCCCGGCCGTGTCACCCGGAACGGGCAACCGGCCGGGCGCGGGCCGCGATTCACGCCGGCAGCGCCCGTCCCGCCGGAACCAGCGGCCCCGGGACCGCGCGGTGCCGGGGTGCGGCAGTGCCGGTCCAGCAGGAGCCGCGACGGGCCAGCAGCCGGGTGAGCCAGAGTTCGGTGGAGACCAGGTCGGCGAGGCCGTCGAGGGGGACCGGTTCGCCGTCGGCGGCGGCGCGCAGGGCGTGGCGCACGACACGGGCCTCGACCAGGCCCGCGTCGGCCAGGAGCGGCGCCTGGAAGAGGGCGAGCAGGTGCGGCAGGGCCGCGCGCAGTCCGGCGCGGGTGGCGGCGGCCGGGACGGCCGGGTGCGGGGCGCCCCAGCCGGACGGCAGGTCGTGGATGCCGGTGTCCGCGAGGACGGTGCGCAGGACCGTGGCGCGGGCGTCGGGCTGGACCCGCAGCGACTCGGGGAGGTCCCGGCAGGCGCGGACGACCTGGTTGTCGAGGAAGGGCGCGTGCAGGCGCTGGCCGCGGATCTCCGCCGCCTGTTCCAGGATCCGGTGGTCGGCGGCGGCGCGGGCGAGGGCGGCACGCGCGCGTGCCTCGCCCGGGCGCTGGACGGAGGTGGGCAGGGTCGCCGCCCGGCCCAGGCGAACCGATACTTCCGCCAGTGCCTCTCCCGTCAGCCAGCGCGCCGCCGGGCCGGGCCGGGACCAGGCCAGGGCGGACAGCGACGCCTCCAGGGGCCCGTAGGCCGGGGCGGGTGCCCGGTTGGCCTCCAACACGCGCGTGGCGGCGGTCTCCAGACCGGTGCGGTACGGCGTACGGGCGAGCCGCCGGGCCGCCCGGTACACGGTCAGCGGGACGAGCAGCGCGCCTGCGGAGGGCCCGCTCGCGCGGGCGAGCGCGGTCACCGGCCGCACCAGGGAGCGGCGTCTGCGGTCCATCAACAGGTCGGCGAGGCGGGCCGGATGGGCGTCGAGGACCTGGCGGGCGCCGAAGCCGGTGAAATGGTCGGCGCTGCCGCCCGCGAGCCGTCTGCGGTGCCGTTCGGCGGCTACCAAAGAGGGCGCGGGTTCGTCGGTGAGCGGCCCGTCGAGGCCCGTGTACGGCAGGGCGTCCTCGCCGGCCGCGACGACGACATGGCGCAGCCTCGGGTTGGCGGCGATCTCGCGGGCGCGGGCGAGTTCGCCCCGGCCCTCGGCGCCGGAGGGCGCGGCCAGGTCGTTGAAGGTGACGGCGAGCAGCCGTTCGCCCGCCGCGCCCCGGCCCGGGATCGTGCCGGGTACCCCGGGCAGCCCGGCCGCGAGCAGGGCGAGGGTGGCGGAGGCGCTGCCGCCGGACAGGTCGGCGCCGATCCCGGGGGTGGGGGCGCCGCCGCGCGCGGCGCGCCGGTCGGCGGGTCCCATGCCGGGTACGGGGCCGGGGTCGGGCAGCGGCACCTCGGGGGCGTGGCGCGGTGCGGTGAGCCGGGCCCGTACGGCTCCGACGAGCGCGTCCCGGACGGCCTCCACCGCTTGGCGGGCGTCGGTCTCGGGCGCGGCGACGGCGAGCGAGGCGACCGGTTCGTGGCCGGTGATCTCGCGGGCGCCCTCGCGCAGGATCAGCGCGTGTCCGGGCGGCACCCGGCGGACGCCCTCGTAGGGGGTGGAGTCGCGCAGCGCCTCGGGGGTCTCGGGGCAGGCGAGGAGGGCGGCGAGGTGTCCGATGTCGAGCTGGGCCTCGGTGAGGTCGGCGAGCGGGAGCGCGGCGGTGCCGTAGGCCGTACCGTCCGCCCAGGAGGTGTGGAACACCGGCCGGGCGCCCGCGAGATCGCCGGTGACGGTGATGCGGCGGCCCGCCTTGACGACGGCGGTGTAGCTGCCCGGCCATGCCGTCAGGTGCCGCAGTGCGCCCCCGCGCGCGGTCAGCAGTCCGCGCCGCAGCTCGTCGTCGCTCGCGGCGCAGCAGCCGAGCACGGCGATCCGGGTGTGCGCGTCGAGGTCGACCAGGCGCACCTCGTCGGGGCGCCAGTCGCCGACCGCCCACAGCGGATCGGGGTCCTCCCACAGGAGTTGGGCGCCCACGGGCTGCACGCTGAGCCCGTCGGCGGGGTCGCCGACGGCTCCGGCGGAGCCGGGTGCCGCCGGGTACGGGGCGTGGGAGCGTGAGGCGACACTGCTCCAGCCCACCAGCCACCGCATCGCCGCCTCCACAAAGGTCGAGTGGAGACATGCTGTCATGACAACGGCGCGCGAGGGGTGCGACCGGGGCATCACGGCCACACTGAACGCGCCCTTGGCATAAGCCTGTTGAGCGCCAGGCCGGTACGGCGACTTTCGGCCATTCTCGGTCGGGGCGCACAACCCCAAGGCACCGGAAACGGTACGGCGGTCCGGGAGGCGGTCGCCTCCCGGAGCCGTCCGCCACCCCGCGGGGAGTGGGGCGGCGGTGTCCCCCAGCCCACCGTCCGGGACATCGGTCCTCGGCCATGCGGGCCGACCCACGCAGCACTCATGGAAGCGCTCCCGCCCGACACGGGACGAGAGCGCACGGGCGGGCGCACGGCCACACGGCGGGGGCACGCGCGCGCGTCGAGGAGACCGCCGGTCATTCCATCCCACAACAATCTCGCCATACGGCACACCGCCCCTTAACGGTCGGGATCCGGCGAACTACGCTGTGCTAACGAATGCCGCACGCCTATGCCCGGCGTCGTGGCGGCTTCTGGGTGTCGTGTCGAGGGGTGGCGTCATGTCCAGGGAGCAACGCGGGCCGAACGAAAAGCTCGGCACGGTTCTCGCCCTCGCGGGAATCAGCAATGCCGGGCTCGCCCGGCGCGTCAACGACCTCGGTGCGCAACGGGGGTTGACGCTTCGTTACGACAAGACGTCGGTGGCCCGGTGGGTGTCCAAGGGCATGGTGCCGCAGGGCGCCGCCCCGCACCTGATCGCCGCCGCCATCGGCCAGAAACTCGGCCGGCCGGTGCCGCTGCACGAGATCGGCCTCGCCGACGCCGACCCGGCGCCCGAGGTGGGCCTCGCCTTCCCGCGCGACGTCGGGGCCGCGGTCCGCTCGGCCACCGAGCTGTACCGGCTGGACAGCGTCGGCCGGCGGGGCGGGGTCGGGATCTGGCAGTCGCTCGCCGGCTCGTTCTCGGTCAGCGCCTACGCGACGCCCGCGCAGCGCTGGCTCATCACGCCCGCCGACCCTTCGGTGGAACGGCTCCTGACGCGTCCGGCCCCCGGTCCGCTCGCCCTGCCCGGCCCGGGACCGGCCCCGGCCGTCCCCCCGATCGCCGGCGGTCCCGGCGGCGCGGGCGTCGCCGAGAACGGCGAGCACGCGCGCGTGGGCCACAGCGACGTCGCCAAACTCCGCGAGGCGGCCGAGGACGCCCGCCGCTGGGACTCCAAGTACGGCGGCGGCGACTGGCGTTCCTCGATGGTCCCCGAATGCCTGCGGGTCGACGCCGCGCCGCTGCTGCTCGGCTCCTACTCGGACGAGGTGGGCCGCGCCCTGTTCGGCGCGACCGCCGAACTGACCCGGCTCGCCGGCTGGATGGCCTTCGACACCGGCCAGCAGGAGGCCGCCCAGCGCTACTACATCCAGGCGCTGCGGCTCGCCCGCGCCGCCGCCGACGTCCCGCTCGGCGGCTATGTCCTGGCCTCCATGTCGCTCCAGGCGACCTACCGGGGCTTCGCCGACGAGGGCGTCGACCTCGCCCAGGCGGCCCTCGAACGCAACCGGGGCCTGGCCACCGCCCGCACCATGTCCTTCTTCCGGCTCGTCGAGGCCCGGGCGCACGCCAAGGCCGGCGACCAGGGCGCCGCGACCGGCGCGCTCAAGTCCGCCGAGGGGTGGCTGGAGCGCTCGCGGGAGGGCGACGGCGATCCGACCTGGCTCGGCTTCTACTCGTACGACCGCTTCTGCGCCGACGCCGCCGAGTGCTACCGCGATCTGAAGCTGCCGCAGGAAATGCGCCGCTTCACCGCGCAGGCGCTGTCCCGGCCCACCGAGGAGTACGTGCGCTCGCACGGGCTGCGGCTCGTGGTCTCGGCGGTGGCCGAGCTGGAGTCCGGCAACCTGGACGCGGCCTGTGCCGCCGGTACGCGCGCGGTGGAGGTCGCGGGGCGGATCTCGTCGGCCCGGACCACCGAGTACGTACGGGATCTGCTGCACCGCCTCGAACCGTACGGGCACGAGCCGCGCGTCATGGAGCTGCGCGAGCGGGCGCGGCCGCTGCTCGTGACACCGGCGTGAGCGGAAGCGGCACGGGCGGAACCGTCATGGGTGGCGGGTCCGGCGTGAGTGGAACCGGCCGGTCCGGGTCCGGCCGGACCGGGCGCGGGGGCGCGGACGCGGTGTCGTGGGCATGACGGCGGGTCCGGGCGCGGCCTCGCGCGGCCGGCGTGACACACGTCCCATGGAACGAACGGTTTGGCCCGGGTGTCAGTGGGCCAGTGCAGTATGCAGGGGTGGGAGGTGGCGCTGGTGTCCGAATCGGACCGCTTTGACTGTGACGTGCTCGTGATCGGCGGCGGAATCGTCGGCCTGTCGACCGCGTACGCGATCAGCCGCGCGGCTCCCGGCACCCGGGTCACCGTCCTGGAGAAGGAACACGCCCCGGCCCGCCACCAGACCGGCCGCAACAGCGGCGTGATCCACAGCGGCATCTACTACCGCCCCGGCTCGCTCAAGGCCCGGTTCGCGGTCGAGGGCGCCGCCGAGATGGTCAAGTTCTGCGCGGAACACGGAATTCCGTACGAGGTCACGGGCAAGCTGATCGTCGCCACCGCGCGCGAGGAGCTGCCCCGGCTGCACGCGCTCGTCCAGCGCGGCCGGGAGAACGGGATCCCGGTACGCGAGCTGGGGCCGGCCCAGATCAGCGAGTACGAGCCGCGAGTGCGGGGCCTGGCCGCGATCCATGTCGGCACCACCGGGATCACCGACTACGGCGCGGTGGCGGCCCGGCTCGCCGAGGAGTCCGGGGCCCGTATCGGCTACGGCTCGGCGGTCACCGCGATCGACCGGCGGCCCTGGGGCGTCGCGGTGCGCACGGCCGCCGGACGCGTGGTGCGCGCGCGGGTCCTGGTGAACTGCGCGGGCCTCCACAGCGACCGGGTGGCCCGGCTCACGGGCGACGACCCGGGGATGCGGATCATCCCCTTCCGGGGGGAGTACTACGAGCTGACCGACCCGTCCCTGGTGCGCGGCCTGGTCTATCCCGTCCCCGACCCCGCCTTCCCGTTCCTCGGCGTCCATCTCACCCGGGGCATCGACGGCGGTGTCCACGTCGGACCGAACGCGGTCCCGGCGCTCGCCCGCGAGGGATACGGCTGGCCGGTCGTCCGCCCGCGCGACCTGGCCGACACCCTCGCCTGGCCCGGCACCCGGGCGATGGCCCGCGCGCACTGGCGCTACGGGGTGGGCGAGCTGCACCGCTCGCTGTCCAAGCACGCCTTCACCGAGGCGGTGCGGCGGATGCTGCCGGTCGTGGAGGAGCGCGACCTGCGGCGAGCGACGCCGGGGGTGCGGGCGCAGGCGGTGCTGAAGGACGGGACGCTGGTGGACGACTTCCTCATCCGCGAGACCGCGCGGGCGGTGCACGTCCTCAACGCGCCCTCGCCGGCGGCGACGGCGTCCCTGCCGATCGGCCGCGAGGTGGCGGGCCGGGCGCTGGCGCAGCTGTAGCGAGGGGCGCGGGGCCGGGGCCGGGGGCCCGGGCGGTCGTGGCGAGTGGCACGGAGCCTTGGCAGTGACGGCGGTGACGGCGGTGGCGGCAGCCACGGCCGTCGTGGCGGTGCGAGGGCGCCCGGTTCCCCGCCCGCCGTCGCTCTCTTCGGGCCCGCGACGACCGCGCGGTGCGCCGTAGAATCGAAAGCATTGTGTCTGAGCAGCCAGAGAACACCCCGCACGCCGCACCGGCGGCCCCCGCCCAGCAGCCCGCGCAGCGGGGCAGCCGACGGTTCGCGCCGGGCGAGGGACCCTCGCCCGACCCGGCGGGCTCGCACCACGAGCGCCGGATCCGCAGCTTCCAGCCGCGCCGCAGCCGCGTCACCACCAGCCAGGAAGAGGCGCTGCTGAAGCGCTGGCCGGACTGGGGCATCGACATCGACGGCGCCCGCGTCCTCGACCTGGACGAGATGTTCGGCGGTCTGCCGGTCGTCCTGGAGATCGGCTTCGGCATGGGCGAGGCCACCGCGCAGATGGCCGCCGCCGACCCCGGCACCGGCATCCTCGCCGTGGACGTGCACACCCCCGGCCAGGGCAATCTGCTCGGGCTCGCCGACCGCAACGGGCTCACCAACGTCCGGGTCGCCAACGGCGACGCGATCATCCTGCTGCGCGAGATGATCTCGCCCGAGTCGCTGGCCGGCTGCCGGATCTACTTCCCGGACCCCTGGCCGAAGGCCCGCCACCACAAGCGGCGGCTGATCCAGCCCGAGTTCCTCACGCTGCTCGCGCCGCGCCTGGCGAAGGGCGGGCTGCTGCACTGCGCCACGGACTGGGAGCCGTACGCGGAGCAGATGCTGGAAGTGCTGACCGCGCACCCCGACTTCGAGAACTCCCAGGCCGACGGCGGCTACGCGCCCCGGCCCGGCTTCCGGCCGCTGACCCGCTTCGAGGGGCAGGGACTGGACAAGGGACACGTCGTCCACGACCTGCTTTTCCACAGGGTGTGAGCCCCTGGGTGGGGGACGAGACACCTCCCACCGGGTTTTCCACAGGCCGAAAGAACCCTCTCGACTACTGTCGGTGACGCTGGCTACTGTCGTCGGGTGTCCTCGAACCCGATCACCGGATCCGCGCCCGCGCCCTTCGGCGCGGCCGGCGGCACAGCCGCCCCGCCGGCCCACCCGCCGGGCCTGACCGCGCCTTCCCCCGTTCCCACGCGGGAAGGCGAACAGCCGGACTTCGGCGCCGTGCCGCCGCGCGCCAAGTGGCGCTACAAACCCCGCCGGGCCTTCTGGCGCAGCCGGCTGGTCCGGGGCATCGCCGTGATCACCGTGCTGGCGCTGTGCGGCCTGGTGATCCTCGCGCTGGTGCGGGAGGAGACCGGCACCGAGGGCTTCCTCGTCGGCCTCGGGCTCGCCGTCCTGCCGGTGCCCCTGCTGCTGTCGGCGTTCCGCTGGCTCGACCGGGTCGAGCCGGCCCCCTGGAAGAACCTGCTGTTCGCGCTCGCCTGGGGCGCGTTCGCGTCCACGCTGATCGCGATCTTCGCCAACTCCTTCGCCGTGGAGTGGATATCGAGCGCCACCGCCGACCGTGACTCGGCGGACGCCCTCGGCGCGACCGCCGTCGCCCCGTTCGTGGAGGAGACCGCGAAGGGAGCCGCCGTCCTGCTGCTCTTCCTCTTCCGCCGCAGGGACTTCAACGGCCCGGTCGACGGCCTCGTCTACGCCGGTTTCACCGCCACCGGCTTCGCCTTCACCGAGAACATCCTCTACCTCGGCAACGCCTTCGGCGAGGACCAGGAGATCGGCGGGACGGGCGTCGGGGCGGTCACCGTGGGCACGTTCGTCGTGCGGGTCGTCCTGTCCCCGTTCGCCCATCCGCTGTTCACCTCGCTCACCGGCCTCGGGCTCGGCTTCGCCGCCCTGCTCCCGGCCACCGCCAAGGCCCGCCGGGTCCGCATGACGCTGCTGCCGCTCGGCGGGCTGCTCCTCGCGATGGGCCTGCACGCGCTGTGGAACGGCTCGGCGACCTTCCACCCGATGGCGTTCCTGCTGGTCTACGGCATGTTCATGGTGCCGGTGTTCGCCCTGTTGGTCTGGCTGGCGATATGGAACAGGCAGCGGGAGCTGCGCACCATATCCGCCGAGCTCCCGGCGTACGCGGCGGCGGGCTGGCTCGCGCCCGACGAACCGCTCGCGCTCTCCTCGATGCGGGCCCGTTCGATGGCCCGCGCGTTCGCCGCCCGGGGCCGCGGCAAACCGGCGGCGCAGGCCGTCGGCGAGTACGAGGCGTTCGCCACGACCCTGGCGTTCCTGCGTCACCGGGCCCGGCGTGGCCAGGCCGTACCCGACTTCGCGGCCCGCGAGCAGGAGCTGCTGCACCATCTGTGGCAGCGCCGGCCGCTCGCCTCGCCCGCGCTGTCGTACGCGGCCCGGGCCACCGGCCGCGTCTGGACGCCGCCGCAGTACCTGGACTACGGCGGCTACAACCCGTACCGCAGCTGAGGACGCCGCTGGATATTCGTCCTGGTCCGGCCGATGCAGACCTCTTGTCTGAAGATCATCCTGGGCTGAAGACTGCGGGGGCAGCCGGGAGGGGGCCGTCTCAGGGGGAGGCGGGGAGTTCCGGCGCGGGGACGCGAGGGGGACTCCGGTGGCCGTGGGGAACGCGCAGGATCCGGTGGACGGCGACGGGCCCGTCCGGTGGCGGCCCGGGAGCGGTCCGTACGGCGGGGGCCTGGCGCGGTTCGCCGGGGTGGGCGCGCTCGTGCTGGGGCTGCTGCTCGGGGTGGTGTCCTTCGACAGCTTCGTCCACCGCATACCGGGTGCGGTGTCGTGGAACGCGGACTACCGGGCCGCCGAGCCGTGTCCCGTCACCGCCGGCGCACGATCGGCCGCCGAGACCGCCGACATCAACGACGCCGACACCGCCGGACCGGAGGGCTGTCTGCGGGCGGTCGCGTTCACGGTGGCCGGCATCGTGGTCGACCGGACTCCCCGAAGCCGCCGCTACCAGGCATCGCTGAACAGTCCCGTCCTGCGGCCCACGGTGAGCTTCGCGGATCCTGGCCCTCTACTGGAACGGCTGCGGCCGGGGGACCGGGTCGCCGGGACGCTCTGGCGCGGGAGGGTCGTGGCGCTCGCCACCGACGAGGCCCGGCAGGCCACCCTCGACGAGCCGCGCGACGAGACCCGGACGAGTACGGGCATCGCCACCGGCCTGGGCCTGCTCGCGATCCTGTCGCTGCGCTTCGGTCTGCGGTGGTTCCGTTCCCGCCCGGACCACCACCTTCCTCACCGCCCTCACCACGATCGCCACGCCCACCCCTTCGACCACCGGCCGGCGGCCCTGGTGAGGACCGCCGTGCTCACGGGCCTGGCCGTGTTCCTCGGCTGCCTCGCCCTGGGCGCCGTGGCGCAGGTGCTGGAGCTGTCGCGCTGGATCGTGCCCGCCCTCGCCGTACCGGCCACGCTGCTCCCGGTCCGGCTGGCGGGCCGGATCCGACGGGAACCGGGGGCCGGACCTGGCTCTCCGGTACCCACCGGCTTCTGAACGAGCCGAAGGGGACGGCGGGGCGACGGGGCAAGAGGCGCGGGCGGGGCAGGGCGGGCCATCGGCCCCGTACCGGAGCGGGTTCCGTCCCCGTTCAGGCCCGGCCCCGCCCCCGGAACGGCTCGGGCGAAACTCAGGCGGACGCGGCCGTCAGCGTGCTCAGTTCCTCGTCCGTCAGCTTCAGTTCGGTGGACGCGAGAAGCGCCGGGAGCTGCTCGACCGTACGGGCCGAGGCGATCGGGGCGACCACGGTCGGCCGGGAGGCCAGCCAGGCCAGGGCCACGGAGGCGACCTCGGCGTCATGGGCCTCGGCGACCTTGTCGAGGGCCGCGAGCACCCGCTGTCCGCGTTCCGTCCCGAGCAGTTCGAGCGGCCGCTGGGAGCGGGCGCTGTCGACGGTGCGGCCCGGCCGGTACTTGCCGGTGAGGAAGCCCGACGCGAGCCCGAAGTACGGCACGGCCGCGAGTCCGGCGGCCTCGGCGGTGTCCTGGAGCGGTCCCTCGTAGGTGTCGCGGGAGACCAGGTTGTAGTGCGGCTGGAGGGCGACGTACCGGGTGAGGTTCTCGGCCTCGGCGAAGTCGAGGGAGGCGCGCAGCCGTTCCGCCGAGATGTTGGAGGCGGCGACGGCCCGGACCTTGCCCTCCTTCACCAGCGCGTCGAGGGCGGTGACGATCTCCTCGACCGGCACGGACTCGTCGTCGAAGTGCGTGTAGTAGAGGTCGATGTAGTCGGTGCCGAGACGGCGCAGGGACTGCTCGGCGGCGGCCTTGATCGTCTCCGCCCGGAGCCCCTTGTAGTCGGCGTGGGAGCCGACCTTGGTGGCGACGAGGATGTCGGAACGGTTGCCGCGCGAGGCCAGCCAGTGGCCGATGACGGTCTCGGACTCGCCGCCCTCGTGGCCCTCGACCCACTGCGAGTAGACGTCGGCGGTGTCGACGAAGTTGCCGCCCGCGGCGGCGTAGGCGTCGAGGACGGCGAAGGAGCCCTCCTCGTCGGCGGTCCAGCCGAAGACGTTGCCCCCGAGGGAGAGCGGGAAGACGTGCAGATCGGAAGTGCCCAGTCGGCGAAGGGAAGTCATGGGTCGATCTTCCCTCCGCGCGTCCGGGCCCGCACCGTTTCCACGCCCGCCTCTTCGGCCCCTGTCACACCGACGGACGGGGGCCGGGCGGGCCGAAAGGTGCGCAGGCGCGCAGGGGCGTGGGCCGAAGAAGCCCGAGGGATCCGGGCGGCCCGGGGAACCCCGGGGAGCCTCGGGAAGGTCAGATGGTCAGGCCCTTGGAGCGGAGCCAGGACGCCGGGTCGAGGCGGGAGCCGTCCCCGGTGTGGACCTCCAGGTGGAGGTGCGGGCCGGTCACGTTGCCGGTGGCACCGACCCGGCCGATGGTCTCGCCGGTGCCGACGGACTGCCCGACGCCCGCGGTCATCGAGGACAGGTGGCAGTACCAGATCTCGGTACCGTCCTCGAGTTCGAGGACGATGCGGTAGCCGTACGCGCCGGACCAGGCGGCCGACTTGACGGTGCCGCCGTGCACGGCCTTGACCGGCGTACCGGTGGGCGCGGCGAAGTCCAGACCGGTGTGATAGCCGGAGGACCACATCGAACCGGGCACGCCGTAGGTGGAGGTCAGCACGTACGACGAGGTCGGCAGCGCGAAGCTGGCGGCGAGCTTGGCCAGACGCTCGGCCTCCGCCTTCGCCGCGGCCTTCGCCTTGGCTTCCGCCTCGGCCTTCTTCTTCGCCTCGGCGGCGGCCTTCTCGGCCGCGTCGGCCTTGGCACCGGCTTCGGCGGCGGCCTTCTCCGCCGCCGCCGTCTCCGCCGCGGCCTTCTCGGCGGCGTCGGCGGCCGCGTGCTGCTGCTCGGCCTGCTGGAGGATACGGGCGCGCAGCGCCTCGCCCGCGTCGGCCGCGGTCTGCGTCTGCGGCTGAGCACCGGCCTCGGCGGCACCGGCGGGGGCGGCCTCGTCGGCGGGGGTGGTGTACGTGAGCGCGGTGAGCGGCTGGGTGTTGGCGTTGCCCGCGACGATGCCGGAGTCGTCCTTCTTCGCGCCACCGTTCATCAGCCGTCCGACGCCCGGGAGTTCGGACACGTCGGGCAGCTTGACGTCCGGGAGGCCGACGTCCGGCAGGGCTATGGAGACCGGCGGCTTCTGCTGCGCGGAGGCCAGACCGCCGGCGCCGACGGCGGCGATCACACCGACGCCGAGGACGGTGGAGGAGCGGGCGAAGTTGGAACGCTTGGCGACGCGGTGCCGGCCGCCGGAACGGCTCTGGGCCCGCAGGGAGTCCTCGGTGGGGTTCCACTCCTCGGCCGTCCCGGTCACCCCGGTCACCCCGGTCGTGCTCTCGGTCCCGTCGGGACCGTCGTAGGCGCCGTACGAGCCGTTCGGTTCGTACGCGCCATTCGGTTCGTACGAGTTGTTCGGGTCGTACGCGCCGTTCAGGTCGTACGAGTCGCTCGGGTCGTA
Organism: Streptomyces sp. NPDC046203; assembly: GCF_040646255.1. Classification (NCBI taxonomy): domain Bacteria; kingdom Bacillati; phylum Actinomycetota; class Actinomycetes; order Kitasatosporales; family Streptomycetaceae; genus Streptomyces; species Streptomyces sp. NPDC046203. Next base: position 25,378 of record NZ_JBEYZX010000050.1, read on the forward strand.
CGAAACATTCGGGTCGTACGGGCCGTACGGGGAGAAGGGGGCTTGCGGAGTGGGGGGGTTGGACGCCACGGAGGCGCTCTCCTTTCCTTCCTTCTCGCCTACCGGGTTAGCTGACGGGTTCGGAGCAGGAAGGTCTCCTACGGACGAGCCGCACGGGTGCGGCGGGGCCCGATTCACCCCATGTGGTGGTTCCCCGGTTCCCTGACGGGATTCGGCGCGTGCGCACGGTGCCGCCTCTTGCGACGGCTGGGACGACCGCGCTGCGTTATCGAACGTTAATAGACGCGGGTGAGGGATTCCAAGCCGTCCCCTGTGATCATTCATTGAAATGGGAGGGAATAGCCCGAGTTGAGGCCTCTTCAGAAAGGTTTCAGCGAACACCTGGCATATGACGGTGCCTCAGTCGTTACCTGAGGGAGATCTCTCGACTACGCCCTGTCATCACCCTGGTCGCCCTCGCCGACCTCCGGTCGACCGGCCCCAGGCAGACCGCCCGCCCCGCGCACCGCATCCGCCTCATGCGTCTCATGCGTCTTCGGGCCGTCCGCCGGCACCACCGGCATCGTCCGCCGCCGCACCGGCTCCCCCACCCCGGGCCGGGCCACCGCGAGCAGCGCCATGTCGTCCGTCGTCCCGCCGCCCGTGTGCCGGCGGACGTCCGCCACCAGGGCGTCGAGGAGTTCCTCCGGCCCCGGGAAGATCCGTCCCGCGAGCCGCTCCGCCGGATCGTAGAAGACCCCGTGCGCGTCCCGCGCCTCCGACAGCCCGTCCGTGTAGAACAGCAGCGTCGCGCCCGGCGGATACGGCGTCTCGTCGGCCCGGTCCGGCCACGCGGCCACGTCCCCCAGCCCCAGCGGCAGCGCCGGCACGCTCGGCCGCAGCGGCAGCAGCGCCCCGTCGGCGTACAGCAGCAGCGGCTCGGGATGCCCCCGGTTGATCACCCGGACGAGCCCGGCGCATTCCCCGGGCCCGCGCGGCCTCGCCGGGTCCGCCGGCGCGCCGGGGAACTCCGCGAGGACGGCCGTCGTGAAGCCTTCGAACACGTCGAGGTCGTCGCGCCGTTCGCCCTCCCGGGCCAGCGCCCGTTCGAGCCGCGCCGCGACCCCCGCCAGCGTCGCCTCCTGCTCGGCCGCCTCCCGGAACGCGCCGATGACGACCGCCACCGCCTCCACCGCGTCCATCCCCTTGCCCCGTACGTCACCGACCACCACCCGTACCCCGTGCGGGGTGCCCTGGACCGCGAACAGATCGCCGCCGATGAACGCGCCCGCCTGCGCCGCCTCGTACCGGGCCGCGATCCGCAGCCCGCGGATCCGGTCCTCCGGTTCGGGCAGCACCGCCCGTTGCGCCGCCTCCGCGACCACCCGGGCCGAGGCCAGTCGCTCGCCGCTGCGCTGGATCACCCGGTTGATCAGCACCGCGAGGGCGGAGACCGTGGCGACGGTGAGCGTCTCCGTGAGCGAGACGACGCTGTTCGTCTGCTTGTGGAAGAAGAGCAGACCCGTACTGGCCATGACGGCGGCGATACCGGTCAGCAGGGTGGTGCGGGTCGAGAAGAACGGGGCGGCGATCAGCGGCGCCGCGGGGAGGAGCGGCGCCGCCGTGTACATGGGCGGGGTCAGGACGTCATATGCCACGCCGCCCGCGATCACCAGCGCCGGAAGCGCCCGCAGAAAGCGCCGGGCACCGCGGTACGGGCCTCGGTACGGACCGTCGTACGAGCCGGAGCCGCCGCCGTTCCCCCGGCGCCGACCCCCACCGCGGCCTCCGCCCCGGTCCCGGTTTCGCCCGCGCCGCACCGCCGCTCGCGCCACCTGTGCTCCTCGTCCTCCCTGGGTTCCGGGGCTTCCCGCACTCCTCGTGCTCCCTCCCCAGGGTGCGGTCAGGCGGTGGCGTCCGGCGACTCCTCTTCCGCCGTCCGGCGTACCGCCGGATCCGGGCCCGCGACCGTGGTCGCGGCCGGATCCGGGGCCGGGTCCGTGACCGCCTCCGCCTCCGCGTCCCTGTCCGCGCCGGCGTCCACGCCTGCCTCCCCGTCCGTGGCGGCGGCGGTCGCGGTGGTCAACCGTCCGCCGCGCGCGAGCGCCGCCATCGCCGCCGCACACCCGAGGCCGACCGCGCACAGCACCAGCCAGGGCGCCGCCGACCAGCCGGTCGCGTCAAGGAGGACACCCATCCCCAGATTCCCCAGGGTGATACCGATCCCGCAGACGGTGTTGTAGAGCCCGTAGTGGGTGGCCACCCAGCGGCCCCTGGACAGCGCGACGACGGTGTCCATCTCGTACGGGTAGAGCACGGCGTTCGCCACCGCCAGCACCGCCGCGCACAGCAGCAGCCCCGCCAGGGCCCGGCCCAGCGCCGCCGGCAGGAGGAACGCCACCCCCATCAGGGCGAGCCCGAGCACCAGACACCGCTCGCGGGTCAGCCGCGCTCCGCACCAGGCGGTGATCCGCAGCTGCCCGGCCAGCGCCACCAGCGCCGACACCACGAACAGCGCGGTCGTCGCCGCCGTCCCCCCGGCGGCGAGCGGCAGCGCCAGGTAGACCTGGAACGACAGGACGTACGAACCGGTCATGGCCAGCGAGAACAGCCAGAACGTACGGTTCGCGAGCACCGTACGGAACTGCCCCCGCGCCCCGCCGTCCCCGTCCGCCGGGGTCGCCGCCGTCTTGTGCCGTACGGGCAGATGCCGCAGCTGTACAACGGTCAGCCCGGCGAACAGGACCGCCGCCACCACGCACGTCAGCCGGAACGACACCCCGGTGAGCGCCACCCCCACCAGCGGCCCGAGCAGGATGCCCGCCTGGTAGTACGTGTTGAACAGCGCGAACGCCGCCACCCGCCGCTCCCCCGCCTCGGCCGCGAGATACGCCCGCACCGCCGGGTTGAACAGCGCGCCCGCCAGGCCCGTCGCGAGCGAGGCGGCGATCAGCGCCGGCAGCGACTGCGCGAAGGCGAGCGCGCCGAAGCCGGCCGTCCGCAGCGCGCACCCGGCGACGATCAGCGGCTTGAAGCCGAGCCGGTCGGCGAGCGCGCCGCCGACCAGGAACATGCCCTGCTGGGAGAGGTTGCGCGCACCGAGCACCAGACCGACCGCCCAGGCCGCCATCCCGAGGCCGTCGGCGAGATGGGCGGCCAGGTACGGCATCAGCATGTAGAAGCCGAGATTGATGGTGAGCTGGTTGAGGAAGAGCAGCCGCACGGCCGGATCGAAGGTACGGCTCTGCTTCCAGATCCCGCCCCGGGAGGGGGCCGCCGCCGTGGTCATCGGGTCCGCTCCGTCCCGGGGCGCTCGGCGGAGCCCGGCCGTCGGACGGCGCCCGGGTCCGGGACCCGGGCCTGGCCTCGCGCCCGGTCCGGGTCCCGGACCCACGCCCGGTCCCGGTCCAGGTCCCGGCGGGTCCAGCCGTCGACTCGTACACCCTCGGCATATGCCATCGGTTCGTCGCGTACCGGACCGTCGAGCAGCCCGTGCAGGGCGCAGTACTCGTCGTTGAAGACCGTGTCGAAGTAGCGCTGCGGCCCGTCCGGGAAGACGGCGGCGATCCGGGTGCCGCGCGGCCGGGTGCGGGCCAGCCAGCCCGCGACGAGCGCGACCGCGCCCACGCTCCAGCCGCCCGTCGCGAACTGCCGGGCCGCGAGCCGCCGCGCGGACCGTACCGCCTCGGCCGGGGCGACCCAGTGGACCTCGTCGAAGGCGGGGTGGTCGACGTTGGCCGGGTGGATGGAGGAACCGAGGCCGCGCATCAGGCGCTCGCCGGCCGGGAGGCCGAAGACGGTGGAGTCGACGGAGTCGACGCCGACGAGTTCGAGGGCCGGGCTGGAACCGGCGCGCAGCGCGCGGGCGATGCCGGCCGAGTGGCCGCCGGTGCCGACCGCGCAGACCAGCACGTCGATCCGGTCGAGCTGCTCGGACAGTTCGGCGGCGAGTCCGGCGTACGCGCGCGGGTTGTCGGGGTTCCCGTACTGGTCGGGCCACCAGGCACCGGGCAGGGCGCGCAGCAGTTCGACGACCTTGTCCCGGCGGGCCTGCTGCCAGCCGCCGGACGGACCGGGCTCGGCCACGACATGGACCCGCGCGCCGTGGGCGGTGAGCATCCGCTCGACGATCGGTTCGAGGCCCGGGTCGGTGACGACATGGACCGGGTGGCCGTGCAGGACTCCGGCGAGCGCGAGACCGAGGCCCAGGGTGCCGGAGGTCGACTCGACGATCGGGGCGCCGGGCCGCAACTCCCCTCGGCGGCGGGCCTGCTCGACCATGTGGAGGGCGGCCCGGTCCTTGATGCCGCCGAAGTTGAAGCCTTCGAGCTTGGCCCAGTAGCCGTCGTCCATCCACAGGACGGGGGTGCGGCCGACGGTCTGCTCGGTGACGGAGAGAAGCGTGGCGGGGTGCGTCATGGGGTCTGCGTCCCTTGGGTGCGGGAGGGGGTGCGCGGGCGCGGGCATATGCCAAGACGGAGGCACCCGCGAGGCATATGCGGACACGGAGGCCGCTACCTGTGCCTGTGCCGTGGGCGTACGAGGGCGCGCCTGCGCGCGGAAGAGGGCCGGGAGGGGCGTACGCGGGCGCGCGGAGGCGAAGGCGCCGGGCGCGAGGGCGTACGCGAGCCGGCTCAGTTCCGGTTCACGCCCAGGGCGATGAGCAGTCTGCGGGACTCGGGACCGGGTCCGGCCCGGCCGTGGACGCAGCGCGTGTGCGGGGACTCGGGGAAGACCTCGTCGTACGGAACGAGGACGGCGCCCCCGAAGTCCGGCGCCGACAGCTGCGAACCGCCGGACTGCGCGGGCAGATGGGCGTCGAAGGAGCCCTTCTCCCCCGGCATCTCGCAGCCGTGCGAGGAGGCGGGCGCGGAGACGCTCTCGCCGGCGAGCCCGTTCAGGGCCAGTGCGTGCCCGTGGGCTCCATGACAGACCCCGGCGACGAGGGCGATCAGCGCGAACAGCAACAGCACGGCGGGCACGCGCCGCCCCGCCCGTACCGCCGCCCGCGCCACCGCGCGCACGCCGCCGACCCTCTCGCGCTCACTCATGGTGCGCGCGACGTTACGGGGAGCTCATGGGCGACGCAAAGGAGCGGGGCCGGTTTTGGCCACGGCGCATCCGGGGCGAGAGCGGGGCGCACGGGCACGACGTACACGCCGGACGGGACCCGACCCGAACCGCTCCGAACCACCTGGACCCGCCCGGTCCGGCCCGGGCGCCGCTTTCGGGACGCCGAACATGACGAAGGCCCGGATCGTGAGAAACGATCCGGGCCTTCGGCTACTAAGTAGCGGGGACAGGATTTGAACCTGCGACCTCTGGGTTATGAGCCCAGCGAGCTACCGAGCTGCTCCACCCCGCGTCGGTGAACACCACCTTACGGCATGTTCGGCCCGCCCCGGACACCCTTTTCGTGATCTCGAACACGACAAAGGCCCGGATCGTAAGAAACGATCCGGGCCTTCGGCTACTAAGTAGCGGGGACAGGATTTGAACCTGCGACCTCTGGGTTATGAGCCCAGCGAGCTACCGAGCTGCTCCACCCCGCGTCGGTGAACACAACCCTACGGCATGACCGACCCGGACACGAAATCCGTATCCGGGGAGGCGGCGGTGGCTCGTGTCACACACGCGACCCGCGATCCGTCGCCATGCCGTCGCGCCCCGGCCCGAGGGGTGGACGACGTACCGGCCGGCCTGATGCTCGTCACCATCGTGACGCCCTGGGCCGTCGGGATCGGGATCTTCTCGGACCGGGGCCGACTGACGGCACTCGACGTGCGCTGATCCCCCGTCCGTCTCCCCCACCCACCGTCTGCCTCCGCTACGGAACGAGGCCCGGCGCGCGGTCCGCGGCGCCCGAGGAGTCTGAAGTCATGGCGAGAGGACGCCATTTACCGCGCCACCGTTTCCTTGAATCCCGATCACCCCGGGCCGCCCCGGCTCACCCCGGGCCACCTCGGGCACTCTTCGGGCACTCTTCGGGCACGCAAACGCCCCGAAGGGCCGTCAGACGCGCTGTGGCCCGACCGGAAAATTCCGGTCGGGCCACAGAACACGCAGGTCACAGCGTTGCCAACAAGTCGGCGACTGGTAGGCCGTGTGGGACTCGAACCCACAACCAATGGATTAAAAGTCCACTGCTCTGCCAATTGAGCTAACGGCCCCTGGACTGGCGCGCCCATGCAGCATAGCCCGTGACCCTCCCCAAACCGATCGGGTATCGGCCCCGGCATCGCCATGGGCGTGCCGGGTCCGATGCCCGGGTCGGCTTCGTGCGGCGGGGCGTGCCGACGATGGTGGACTCCGCCGCGCTCACGCCCTGTTCGGACGGGAGCGGTCCGGCCCGCGCCTTGTTCGGACGGGAACGGTCACACCCGGACGGGACCCGTCACGGCGCGAGCGCCACCGAGCCACAGGCCCATCAGGCCGCACGCCCGCCGAGCCGCGAGCGCGCCCACCGCCCCCAGCCCCTAGCCGACCCGCAGCTCCCCGTGCTGCTCCAGGTCCGCGCCCGAGCCGTCCGCCGCCTTGGCCGTCAGCGTCCACGCGTAGGAACCGGCGGCGGCGTGCTGCCCCGCGTCGTCCTTGCCGTCCCAGGCGGCGGCGAGCATGCCCCGCGCCTCGCCCCCGGTCAGGGTGCGGACCGGCTGCTCGGTCGCCTTGTCCGTGACGGTCAGCGTCCAGGAGGCGGCGGGCTTGGAGAGCCACCAGCGCGGCTGCCAGGCGACGGTGTCACCGGACGCGGTCGCCGAGGCCGGCACGTCCGCGTCGATCCGGGCGAGCGGGGAGGCGGGGACCCCGAGGTCGGCGACGGTCAGATCACCGTCGCGGTTCGACTCGTACGCCAGCCGGCCGGTGGCCGTGTCGACCGCCCACACTCCTTGCTCGAAGTTGAAGTTGCTCGGGTGGTACGTGCCCTTCTGGACCGGCTGGGCGCCGCGGATGTCCGTCACGAAGAGGTCGGTGTCGGTCTTGACCACGTAGCCGTCGCCGAGGACGGAGTAGACGTCGTTGTACGACCGGTTGGTGTTGGTGTCGAGGTCGTAGATCCCGGAGTACCAGTTGTTGCCGATCGAGCACTCCCAGCCGAGCCAGTGCGCGGTCACCCGGACGTTCTCGGGGGCGCCGCAGCCCGCCTTGACGGTGACCGTGCGCTTCACCGTTCCCGTGCGGGCGTCGTAGCCGACGACGGTGCCCCCGGTGCCGGGGGACCAGACGGTGTCGCCGTACAGATCGAGGTACTCGCTCTTGTAACCGTTCACGGGCGTGGCGAGCTGCTCGCCGGTGTCCAGGTCGATGACGGCCGTCCGCGTCCGCCCGGTGCTCTTGAGGTCGCCGGCGCCGAGCGCGTACCGGCCGGACACGTCGGTGACCCGGAAGGTGGTGAACTCGTCGCTGATCGGGCGGCCCGTCGAGGCGCCCTTGTCCACCACGATCGCGGGGCTCGGGTCGACACCCCACGGCTGATTGATCACCATCCGGCCGTCCCCGGTGGTGAACGGCGCGTGGCAGGGCGAGCTGTCCGTGCAGTGGTCGAGTTCGAGGCCGAGGTCGCCCCGCAGCTCCGTCTCACCGGCCGCCAGGGGGCCGCTCACCGACACGGTGCGCGAGCGCACGGCGTTCGTCTCGTCGGGCATACGGTCGATGGAGGCGATCCGCCCGTGGTCGAAGGAGAGGGCCCGGGCCTTGGAGTTGAGCGGGGTGACGTCCGTCAGGGCGGTCAGCGCCGTGCCGTCCGCCGTCGCGGAGATCCGGGTCACGGCGAGCCGGTCCGCCGCCGCGCCGCCGACCACGAGCAGCCCGCCGTCCGTGGTCCGCAGCGCGTTCTCGCGTCCGTACGCGAGGAGTTCGGTCTCCTCGCCACCAGTCCGGGGGACGGAGACGACACGGTACGGCGCGGAGCCGCCCTTCCCGGACACGCGGGCGACGATCAGCCGCTCACCCACCACGCCGAGCAGCAGATCGCCCTCGTGGTAGGCCAGTTCGGTGCTCGCGGTCTCGCCGAGCGGACCCGAGACACCGGACGCCCCGGAGCCACCAGCCCCGCCCGCCGCGTCCTTCGCGTCCTTCGCGTCCTTCGCGTCCTTCGCGTAGAAGTGGACCGTGCCGTCCTTCGTCCACTCGGCGACCTCGGTCGCGGTGTGCACGGTCCCGGCGCTCGGCGCGGTGCTGTCGGGAGCGATCGGCCGGACCTTCGCGGTCGCGAGGTCGATCCAGACCGGGCGGCTCACCCCGCCCGCCGTGTAACCGGCCAGGATCCCCTGGGTGTCACCGGTGACGGCCTTCGCGGCGGGCTCGGCCCCGTCCGGCCAGCCGGTCACCACCGTGTCCTCGACCGGTGCCGAGGAGCTCGCGGACCGGAGCAGATGCCAGACGCGCGGGGCGTCCTCGTCGCTCTGGGTGGTGGTGAGGACCGTGGTGCCGAAGGCGCCGACGTACTGGTGCCCGCGCGGCAGCGTCACCGTCCGAGCGGTGTTCGCGGCCACGTTCAGCAGCCACACCTGGCCGCCGTCGCGGCTGAAATAGGCGAGGTAGTCGGAACCCGCGCCATAGGTGCCGTCGGCCTCGGGCCCCTCCGGGCCGGGGTTCAGCGGCTGCTCGGGCCCGGAGTACGGGGTCCAGAAGTGGCCGAGACCCTGCTCGTACCGCAGGAATCCGCTCTCACCGGCGGTGAGCGGGATCACCTGGCGCGGCTGGTCCGCGACGACCGCCGGGAACACGACATCGGTGTTCTCGGCGGCGGACGCGAGTGGTGCGAACGAGCCGAGACCGGCGATCAGAGTCGCCGCGGCCACGGCCGCTATGGAATGACGGACAACAGCGTTGCGAGGCACTCGGGTCCCTCCCCTGGAAAGCCAACGGGCATACGGAGAGCACGGGCGCGGCTCGCACACCACACCCCGGACCCGGCCTGACCTGGCCACACTGCCCCCCGGCAACCGGACCGTAGCAGTGGGTCACGGATCTTCCCCAGCGATTTTCGGCCTCGTCGGCAAAGGGCGGGAACCGGACACGAAGAGGGCCCTATCCGCGCACTTCTGTGCGGATAGGGCCCTCTTGAGGCGTTGCGGCCTTACGGCCTCACGTCAGGTCAGCCGTTGCGCTTCCAGCGCGGCTTGTCGTCGCGGCGGAAGCCGCCACGGTCGCCACCACGGTCGTCACGACGGTCGCGGTTGAACGACGGGCGCTCGTCGCGGCGGTCGCGGTTGAACGGACGGTCGCTGCCACGGTGGCCGCCGGCCGGGCGGTCGTTGTCGCGACGGAAGCCGCCACGGTCGCCACCACGGTCGTCACGACGCTCGAAGCCACCACGCTCGCCACCACGGTCGTCACGACGGTCGCGGTTGAACGACGGACGCTCGTCGCGACGGTCGCGGTTGAACGACGGGCGCTCGTCACGACGGTCGCGGTTGAACGACGGGCGGTCGTTGTCGCGGCGGTCGCGGTTGAAGGCCGGGCGGTCGTTGTCGCGACGGAAGCCGCCACGGTCGCCACCACGGTCGTCACGGCGCTCGAAGCCACCGCGCTCGCCGCCACGGTCGTCACGACGGTCGCGGTTGAACGACGGACGCTCGTCACGGCGGTCACGGTTGAACGACGGACGGTCGTTGTCGCGGCGGAAGCCGCCACGGTCGCCACCACGGTCGTTGTCGCGACGGAAACCACCGCGGTCGCCACCACGGTCGTTGTCCCGGCGGAAGCCGCCACGGTCGCCACCGCGGTCGTCACGACGGTCGAAGTCGCGGCGCTCCTCGCGGTCGCGCTGCTGCGGCACCTCGGCCGCGGCGATCGCGGCGGCGACCTCGGCCTCGGCGGCCTCGGTCATCTCGGCGACCGCGGCCTCCGGGTCCTCACCGCGCTCACGGGCGGCGCGGGCGACCAGACGGTCGGCCTCGTCGCGCAGCTCGACGGCACGGCGCTGCAGCCGCTCCAGCTGCTTGGTGAGGTCGGCGACCTCGCGCTCGGCCTGCTTGGCCGAGTTGTTCGCGGAGTCGGCCTGGACCTCGGTCAGCGACCGGGCGCCGGTGATCTCGGCGACCTCGGGGTCGAACGCGCCCGCACCGCCGACGATGTGACGCGAGGCGTCGACGCCCGCGTCCTCCATGAGGCGGAAGATCTGGCGGCGCTGGTGCGGCAGGGCCAGGGAGACGACGGTGCCGGAGCGGCCGGCACGGGCGGTACGGCCCGAGCGGTGCAGGTAGTCCTTGTGGTCGCCGGCCGGGTCCACGTTCAGGACCAGGTCGATGCCGTCCACGTGGATACCGCGCGCGGCGACGTCGGTGGCGACGAGGACGTTGACGTAACCGTCCTTGAAGTCGGCCAGGGTGCGGGTACGGGCGCCCTGGGTCATGCCGCCGTGCAGCGCGTCGGCCTTCACACCGGAGTCGCGCAGCTGCTCGGCGACGCGGTCGGCGCCCAGCTGGGTGCGGACGAAGATGATGGTGCGGCCCTTGCGGGCGGCGATGGCGGCGGTGACCGGCGCCTTGTCCTTCGGCTTCACGACGAGGACGTGGTGGGTCATCGTCGTGACGGCGCCGGCGGACGGGTCGACCTCGTGGGTGATCGGGTCGACCAGGTAGCGCTTCACGAGGGAGTCGATCTCGTTCTCCAGCGTGGCGGAGAAGAGCAGACGCTGACCACCCTCGGGGACCTGGTCGAGCAGCTCGGTGACCTCGGGCAGGAAGCCCAGGTCGGCCATCTGGTCGGCCTCGTCGAGGACGGCGATCTGGACCTGCTCCAGGGAGCAGGCGCCGCGGTTGATGATGTCGCGCAGACGGCCCGGGGTGGCGACGAGGATGTCGACGCCGCGCTCCAGGGCGTAGATCTGGTTGCCCATCGACGTACCGCCGCAGACGACCTTCATGCGCAGGCCGAGCACGTCGCCGTACGGCTGGAGGGCGTCCGCGACCTGCATCGCGAGCTCACGGGTCGGGGTCAGGATGACGCCGCGGGGCTTCTTCCGCTCGGTGCTGCCGCCGGCCAGGGTGGTGAGCAGCGGGAGACCGAAGGAGAGGGTCTTGCCGGAGCCGGTACGGCCACGGCCCAGGATGTCCTTGCCGGCCAGGGCGTCCGGGATGGTCGCGGCCTGGATCGGGAAGGGGGTGGTCACACCGTTCTGGGCGAGCTTGCGCACGACGCCCTCGGGGAGACCCAGGTCACCGAAGGTGATCTGCGGGGTGTCGTCGCCCTCGGCCTCGTCGGCGTCGGTGTCGTCGTCGGCGTCGGCCTCCAGGGCCTCGGCCTCCGCGTCGGCGGCGTCGAGGATCTCGACGGCCTCGTCGACGACGGTGGTGGTGTCGGCTGCCTCGGTGGCAGCGGCGTCGATGGCCTCGACGGCCTCGACGGTGTCGACGATCTCGTCGCCCTCAGGCAGGACGGCGTGGTCAGAACTGAAAATGGACATGCGAAATGCGAAACCTTCCGGAGTCTCGGCACGCGCCCGTCAACTCCGTGTTTCGCCTAGGACCGCCTCAATGCGGTCAGCCACGGCAAGGGAGAGTACGCGCCAGATCACGGCGCTCTTCGGTCGTGGCGCCGGGCAAATGGGATCAAACGATCTACCACCATACGCACTCTCCCCCACCCCTGGCAAATCGAGGTCCGTCACGCCGGTCCGACGCGCACCCCCGGCCTCGCCCCGAACCTGGATCCGACCTGCGAAGACTCCTCCGGTTCCACGGCGACAGCGACTCCGTCGGCAACCCTCATCGCCCCCATGTGGGTATCGGTTCCGGTGGCCGGCTCCGGCGATTCGCTCACCGTCGGCTCGGGTGTCGGCTCCTGCGTGGGGGCGGGGGTCTGCGGGGCGGCGGTCGGCTGTGGCGACGGCGGCTGCGCGGGCGGGGTGGTCGCCCCGCCGCCGGGCACCCCGGGGCCGCTGCCGGGCTCGGGTCCGGCGGGGCCCGGCGGCGGCTGCTGCGGCCGGGGCACCCCGCTCGGCACGGTCTGCCCCTCGCCGCCGCCCGGCTTGGCCGACGGGGTCGCCGACCCGCTCGGTACGGGCTGGTCCCGGCCCTCGCCGTCCGGTCCCGGCCCGCCGCGCCCGGCCCGGTCGTACCCGCCCCCGCCGTGGGCCCCGGTCTGCCCGGCACCGCCCCGCGTCCCGTCCCCCGCGTCCGGCTTCCCGGCGGACGGGCTGGACGCCGCCGGGCCCGTGCTCTCGTCGCCGACACTCATACAGCCGCTCAGACCCGCGCAGGCGGCGACCGCCAGCGCGGCGGCGGCCCATCGCACAGGGGTGGGCAATTGGCGCACGACGGCACCTCCAGGTCACTCGGACACACGAACACTCGCTCCCCGCGGCGCGCGGCATACGCGATCGGCATGCGACACGTCGGGCGCGAAGGGGACGCGGCTCTGGCGCGTCGCCCTGCCCAACTCCCCTGGCGCTCCGAGGACACGGACGGAGGGGCGACGGGGGACGCCGGACGGTCCCCCGTACGGCGTACCGCCCGGCGCGCCGCACACGGAACGGCCGCCACCCCCCGTACACGCGGGCGGACTCCGCTCCCGCGCCGCCCGGCGCCGTCCGCCCGCGCCGCCCCGCGCCGCCCGGCGGCCGGAACCGCGCCCGCTCCCCTTCCGCCGGCCCGTCCCGGACAATGGCCGTGTGCTGGAGATGACACGCGAGACCTTCGAAGAGCTGGTGTCCGACGCCCTGGACACGATCCCGCCGGAGCTGACCCGGGTCATGGACAACGTGGCCGTCTTCGTCGAGGACGAACCGCCCGCCGACGATCCCGATCTCCTGGGCCTGTACGAGGGAACGCCGCTCACCGAGCGGGGCGAGTGGTACGCCGGGGTGCTGCCGGACCGGATCACGGTCTACATGGGGCCGACCCTGCGGTACTGCGCGTCCCCGGCGGAGGTGGTCCACGAGGTCGCCGTGACCGTCGTCCACGAGGTCGCCCACCACTTCGGCATCGACGACGAACGCCTCCACGCGCTGGGCTGGGGCTGACACCCGGACGGCCCACACCCGGCTTTCCCCCGGCTTCCCGTCGGCTTTCCCCCGGCTTCCGGACGGCCGACGCCCGGCTTCCGTCCGGCATATGACCGTCCGTGGGCCGTCCGGGCGGCGTCGTGGAGCCGCCGTGGAGCCACCGTGGGGGCGTCCCGGGTGGGCATATGCCACCCCGGGGGCTGACCAGCGCCGGAGCCGGAAACCCTGACGGGACAAGGGCGGAACGGGTCCGGCGCACACCCCGCCCCCGGCTCCCCTCCCCCTCCCGGGAAACCGTTTTGGCGATACCGCCTGCCATCCCATATGCTTCTCACGTCCCCGAGGCGCTGGAAAGCGCCCAGGCGGGCCTTAGCCCTCATCGTCTAGTGGCCCAGGACGCCGCCCTTTCAAGGCGGTAGCACGGGTTCGAATCCCGTTGGGGGCACGCACAACATGTGCGAGACTTGTCTCGCACACCATATGGTCCTGTGGAGCAGTTGGTTAGCTCGCCACCCTGTCAAGGTGGAGGTCGCGGGTTCAAGTCCCGTCAGGATCGCTGAGATCGGAAACGATCTCGTGGCTGGGTAGCTCAGTTGGTACGAGCGATCGCCTGAAAAGCGATAGGTCGCCGGTTCGACCCCGGCCCCAGCCACAAGAGAAGGCCCCGTCCGCAAGGACGGGGCCTTCGTCGTGTTCGGCTGCCCCGGGCCCCTGGCCCCTGGCTCGGGAGCCGGACCCAGGGCCTGGTCCGCAGATCCGTAGATCCGGGGACAGGCCCTGGAGCGTTCGGCTCACCCCTTCTCCGCTTCGGCCCCTTCCCGGACCTCGGAGCCCCCGCGCCGCGAACGGCGGCCGCGCCACGCGAACGTGCCCGCCACCACCGCGACGACAAAGACGAGCAGAGCCCAGTCCGGAACCGAACGGCCCCACGCGCCGACCCGCTGCTCCACGGCGAAGGAATCGTCGACCGACAGCAGCCCCGGCAGGGCGGTCGCCCCGTCGAAGACCAGGAACAGCGTGCCGAGGGCGATGAAGAACAGCCCCGAGAGCAGCGAGGTCGTGTGCAGCTCGATACGGCCCAGCCGGAACGCGCGGCCCCGCAGCCAGCGCCGCCGCCCCAGGTCGTAGCGCTCCCAGAGCAGCGCGAGCAGGAACATCGGGACGGCCATGCCGAGCGCGTACACCGCGAGCAGCAGCCCGCCGTAGACCGGATTGCCGCCGACCGCCGCCACCGTCAGGACGCTGCCGAGGATGGGGCCCGCGCAGAACCCGGCGAGGCCGTAGACCAGGCCGAGGGCGTAGACGGAGAAGACCGTGGTCGGCCGGATCCGGCCGCTCGCCTCCGCGAGACGGCGCGAGGCGAAGCCCAGGCCGAGGATCTGGAGCACCCCGAGGCCCACGATGAGCCAGCCGCCGACGGCCACCAGCAGATCCCGGTGACTGTAGAAGAGCCGCCCGGCGAAGGAGCCGGCGGCGCCGAGCGGGACGAGGGTCGTGGCCAGACCAACGTAGAAGACACCGGTCCGGGCCACCAGCTTCGCGCGCGAGTCGATCGAGTACGCGAAGAACGCCGGCAGCAGCAGGGCGCTGCACGGGCTGAGCAGGGCGAGCAGTCCGCCCAGGAAGGCGGCGAAGTAGCCGATGCCGGAGGTCACCGCGCGTCCTTCGCGGCGCCGTCCTTCTCGCTCCGGTCGTCCTGCTTCGCGTCCTGCTCGTCCGCCGGCTTCGTCTTCGTCTTCGGCCTCGGCCGCGTCTTCGCGGCCTCCGCCGCCGCGTCGATCGCCTGGGTGAAGGCCTCCATCGGCTGCGCGCCCGCGATCGGCCGGCCGTTGACGAGGAAGGACGGGGTGGAGGTGGCGCCGAGGGAGTAGCCCTGTTCCTGGTCCTTGCTCACCGCGTTCCGGGCCTCCTCGCCGTCCGTGTCCCGCGCGAAGCGGTCCAGGTCCGGCACGCCCGCCTCCTTCGCGAGGGCGGTCAGCCGCGTCTTGCCGAAGCCCTTCTCCTTGGCCCCGTCGGCATATGCCGCCTTGTGGAACTCCCAGAACCGGCCCTGCTGCCCGGCCGCCCAGGAGGCACGGGCCGCCGCCTCCGACTCCTCGCCGAAGATCGGGAAATTGCGCCACTCGATGCGCAGGGTGCCCGCGTCGACGTACTTCTTCACCAGCGCGGGCTCGGTGTCCCGGGCGAACTTGCCGCAGAAGCCGCACTTGAAGTCGGCGTACTCGATGAGAACGACGGGCGCGTCGGCCCGGCCGAGGGCGAGCTTGTCGGCCTTGTCCCGGCGGGCATATGCCTCAAGCTCGGGGTAGACACCGTCGGCCGGATCGGCGGACACCTCGGCGGGCGCGGAGGACGTGTGACCGGACGTGTCCGCGCCGGGGGAAGCGGGCTTGGTGCCGGCGTACGAGGCGAGGCCGAGCAGGACCGCGGCGAGCGTGACCCCACTGATGATCACGACCGGCTTCGACCGGGACGAGGACTTCGACGAGGTCTTCGACGCCGGCTTGGACGAAGGCGTGGACGGGGGCGTGGGAGTGGGCGTGGACGAGGACATGCGGAAGCACTCCTGAGGAGAGAGGAAGGAGAGAAAGGAACGGCGGGGGTGTTCCCGGTCCTCTAGACCCTCAGGATCGACAGCTCCAGTGGCGACGGCGCGGCGCGCTCCGGTGGGTCCGGTCCCGGCGCCGGGGCCGGTCCGTCCGCTCCCGCGGCCCATGACCCGTACACCGTCCGTTCCGCCGCCGACGACGCGGACGGCAGCCCGCCGGATCCGGGGGTACGCGGCGGCACGCCGGGGGTGACCGCTCCCTTGCCCGCGCCGTGTCCCCGGCCGCAGCCCGGCACACGGTCCTCCGCGTCCGGTACGTCGAAGACCGCGGCCTCCGGAGCCACGGCCCCGGACCCGGTCCCCGTCGCAACCCCGGTCCCGGCCGCCATCGCGACGGCCGCCGTCTGCCGGTGGTGCGCCGACCCGGCACCCCCGACGCCCCCGGCTCCCCCGACGCTCCCGGAGCCTCTCGCGGCCCCGCACAGCAGCAGCCCCAGCACCAGTCCCGCCAGCGCGGCGAACACCGCCGGCGCGCGGAGGGTGCGGGACATACGGATTCCTTTCGAACGGCGTGCCCGAAATATTACGCAGCGCACGCGCGCCGCCCCCGTAAATCGGTTCGCCGCTTCTTCGCGGCAGGTGCGATCCTGGGGTCCGTATGTCTACTTCCTTCGCCGCCCTCCAGTCCGTCCTGGCCGAGGTCTCGCTGCGGGACTCCCACCGGCTCGGCCGCCGTCTCGAAGGCGCCCGCCGCATCCGCAAGCCCGAGGCCCGCGCGGCCGTCCTGGACGAGATCGCCGTCGAGGCCGGCAAGGCCAGGGACCGCGTCGCCGCGCGGGCCGCACGCGTGCCCGCCGTCTCCTACCCGCAGCAGCTCCCGGTCTCCCAGAAGAAGGACGAGATCCTGGAGGCGATACGCGACCACCAGGTCGTCATCGTCGCCGGTGAGACCGGTTCCGGTAAGACCACGCAGATCCCGAAGATCTGCGTCGAGCTGGGCCGCGGCGTACGCGGCATGATCGGGCACACCCAGCCCCGCCGGATCGCGGCCCGTACGGTCGCGGAGCGGGTGGCGGAGGAGCTGCGGACGCCGCTCGGCGAGGCGGTCGGCTGGAAGGTGCGGTTCACCGACCAGGTGGACCCGGACGCGACCTTCATCAAGTTGATGACGGACGGCATCCTTCTCGCCGAGATCCAGACGGACCGCGAGCTGCGCGCGTACGACACGATCATCATCGACGAGGCCCACGAACGGTCCCTCAACATCGACTTCCTGCTGGGCTATCTGGCCCAGCTGCTGCCGCGCCGGCCCGACCTCAAGGTCGTGATCACCTCCGCGACCATCGACCCGGAACGGTTCTCCCGGCACTTCGGCGACGCGCCGATCGTCGAGGTCTCCGGCCGTACGTACCCGGTCGAGGTCCGCTACCGCCCCCTCCTGGAGGAGGACAGCGACGAGGCGGACCGGGACCAGATCACGGCGATCTGCGACGCGGTCGACGAGCTCCAGAAGGAGGGGCCGGGCGACATCCTGGTCTTCCTCTCCGGCGAGCGCGAGATCCGTGACACGGCGGACGCGCTGACGAAGAAGAAACTCTTCAATACCGAGATCCTGCCGTTGTACGCGCGGCTGTCTCATGCCGAGCAGCACCGGGTCTTCCAGGCGCACTCCGGCCGGCGGATCGTCCTCGCCACCAACGTGGCCGAGACCTCCCTGACCGTTCCCGGCATCAAGTACGTGATCGACCCGGGCACCGCCCGTATCTCGCGCTACTCGCACCGCACCAAGGTGCAGCGGCTGCCGATCGAGCCGGTCAGCCAGGCCAGCGCCAACCAGCGCAAGGGCCGCTGCGGCCGTACCTCGGACGGCATCTGCGTCCGGCTGTACTCGGAGGACGACTTCCTCACCCGTCCCGAGTTCACGGACGCGGAGATCCTCCGGACGAACCTGGCGTCCGTCATCCTCCAGATGACCGCGGCCGGGCTCGGCGAGATCGAGAAGTTCCCGTTCATCGACCCGCCGGACCACCGCAACATCCGCGACGGTGTGCAGCTCCTCCAGGAGCTGGGGGCGCTGGACCCCACGCAGAAGGATCCGAAGAAGCGGCTCACCGAGCAGGGCCGCAAGCTGTCGCAGCTCCCGGTCGACCCCCGGCTCGCCCGGATGGTGCTGGAGGCCGACAAGAACGGCTGTGTCCGCGAGGTCATGGTGATCGCGGCGGCCCTGTCCATCCAGGACCCGCGCGAGCGCCCGTCCGAGAAGCAGGCGCAGGCCGACCAGCAGCACGCCCGGTTCAAGGACGAGACCAGCGACTTCCTCGCCTTCCTCAACCTCTGGCGCTATGTCCGCGAGCAGCAGAAGGAGCGCGGTTCCAGCTCCTTCCGCCGGATGTGCAAGCAGGAGTACCTGAACTTCCTGCGGATCCGCGAATGGCAGGACATCTACTCGCAGCTGCGCACGGTCGCGAAGCAGATGGGCATCCACCTCAACGAGGAGGACGCCCCGGAGCAGTCCGTCCACATCTCGCTGCTCTCCGGTCTCCTCAGCCACATCGGTCTCAAGGACGTCAAGGAAGGCGCCAAGAAGGACGCGGCGGCCGCGGCGAAGGACGGTGCCGGCTCGCGGCGGGAGAACAGCCGCAACGAGTACGTGGGTGCCCGCAACGCCAAGTTCGCGATCTTCCCGGGCTCCGCGCTCTTCCGTAAGCCCCCGCGCATGCTGATGTCCGCCGAGCTGGTGGAGACCTCGCGGCTGTGGGCGCGGGTCAACGCCCGGATCGAGCCCGAGTGGGTCGAGCCGCTGGCGCAGCACCTGGTGAAGAAGACGTACAGCGAGCCGCACTGGGAGAAGGACCAGGCGGCGGTCATGGCGTACGAGAAGGTCACGCTCTACGGCGTGCCGATCGTCGCCGACCGCAAGGTGAACTACGGGCGGGTCGACCCGGAGGCCTCGCGCGAGCTGTTCATCCGCAACGCGCTCGTCGAGGGCGACTGGCGCACCCACCACAAGTTCTTCGCCGACAACCGCAAGCTGCTCACCGAGGTCGAGGAGCTGGAGCACCGGGCCCGGCGCCGGGACATCCTGGTCGACGACGAGACGCTGTTCGACTTCTACGACAAGCGGGTGCCCGAACACGTCGTGTCGGGCGCGCACTTCGACTCGTGGTGGAAGCACAAGCGCCACGAGGCGCCGGAGTTCCTCGACTTCGAGCGCGAGATGCTGATCAACGAGAAGGCGGGGGCCGTCACCAAGGACGACTACCCGGACTCGTGGCGGCAGGGACAGCTGAAGTTCCGGGTGACGTACCAGTTCGAGCCGGGCGCGGACGCCGACGGCGTGACCGTGCACATCCCGCTCCAGGTGCTCAACCAGGTGACGGACGAGGGCTTCGAGTGGCAGATCCCTGGTCTGCGCGAGGAGGTCGTGACGGAGCTGATCCGCTCCCTCCCCAAGCCGATCCGCCGCAACTACGTCCCGGCGCCGAACTTCGCCGCCCGCTTCCTCGACGCGGTGGTGCCGGTGCAGGAGCCGCTGACGACGGCGCTGGCGCGCGAGCTCCAGCGGATGGTCGGCGTCCCCGTGACCGCCGACGACTTCGACTGGGCGAAGGTCCCCGAGCACCTCAAGGTGACCTTCCGGATCACCGACGAGCGCCGCCGCAAGCTCGCCGAGGACAAGGACCTGGAGACGCTGCGGCTGCGGCTGCGCCCCAAGGCCCGTCAGGCGCTCTCCCAGGCCGCCAAGGCGGCGACGGCGGGCCCCGACGGCTCCGGGCCGTCCCTGGAGCGCACCGGGCTCACGGACTGGACGATCGGCACCCTGACGAAGGTCTTCGAGACCAAGCGGGCCGGCCAGCCGGTCAAGGCGTACCCGGCGCTGGTCGACGAGGGCGCGAGCGTGGCCGTACGGCTCTTCGACAGCGAGGAGGAGCAGGCGCTCGCGATGTGGCGGGGCACCCGGAAGCTGATCATGCTGAACATCCCGGTGAACCCGGCGAAGTTCGCCTCCGACCGGCTGTCCAACCAGCAGAAGCTCGCCCTGTCCGCGAATCCGCACGGCTCCGTCCAGGCGCTGTTCGACGACTGCGCGACCGCCGCCGCCGACAAGCTGATCGCGGACCACGGCGGACCGGCCTGGGACGAGGAGTCCTTCCGGAAGCTGTACGACAAGGTCCGCGCCGATCTCGTCGAGCTGACGGTGCGTACGGTCGGCCAGGTCCAGCAGGTCCTGGCGGCCTGGCAGGCCTGTGAGCGGCGGCTGAAGTCCGCCGGCAGCCCGGCGCTGCTCGCGAACCTCAAGGACGTGCGCGAGCAGCTGTCGTGGCTGATGCCCGCCGGCTTCGTCACCCGGACGGGCCTGAAGCGGCTGCCGGACCTCATGCGCTATCTGGTGGCGGCGGACCGGCGGCTCCAACAGATGCCGACGGGCGTCCAGCGGGACACCACCCGGATGGAGAAGGTGCACGAGATGCTGGACGAGTACGCGTGGCTGCTCGAACAGCTCCCGAAGGGGCGGCCGGTGCCGTCCTCGGTGACGGACATCCGCTGGATGATCGAGGAGCTGCGGGTCAGCTACTTCGCCCACGCGCTGGGCACCGCGTACCCGGTGTCGGACAAGCGGATCGTGAAGGCGATCGACGCGGCCGTCCCGTAGATCCACTGCCGCCGGCCCGTGGACCGGCTCCGGTCCCGGGGGCCGGTTCGACCGCACCCACTGACCTGCTGTACAGTTTTCTTCGCAGCCACTCGCAAGAGTCTGCGAGGGTCCTGTGGAGCAGTTGGTTAGCTCGCCACCCTGTCAAGGTGGAGGTCGCGGGTTCAAGTCCCGTCAGGATCGCCGACAGAGAAGGGGGGCCCCGTGACACGGCGTCGCTCTCAAGCGTTTTTAAAAAATCTTAA
>NZ_JBEYZX010000051.1:0-45715 GCF_040646255.1 Streptomyces sp. NPDC046203
CCCACCCCGCCGACGTCGCCGGGCCTGTTCTGTCCCCCCGAGCTGACCTCCGAGCGGTGGAACCGCGGCGCGGCGGCGCTCGAAGTCCGCGAGGGCCGCGGCGACGGCCCTCGGCACGGCGGTCGGGTCGGGTACGACCGGCCGCCCGCCCTGGCCGTTCACCAGGACGAGGCCGTCGCCGCTCAGCGTGACGTCGTACGACGGACCCTCGGCGAGCTGCGCGGAGACGTACACCGTCGGGTACTCGCCGGTGATCGGGTCCGGCCCGATCAGACCGCCGATGCTGTTGTCGTACAGATGGATGTTCAGCGTGTGGCCGCCCTCGGTCACGGAGGCGCGCCCCGCGTAGTCGATCTCGATGCCCCAGGGCTGGGCGGGGTCGGTGTTCATGGGAAATCCCTCCGGATCGGGTCTGGATGCCGTATCAGGTCTGGATGCCGTGCATCATCACGGGCTGGGCGTAGACCGTGCCGCTGGTGGCCTGGGCGTGGATCTCGACGGTGACGGTCTTGGAGAAGTTGGTCTGGATGTTGCCGGGCAGCGGGCCGGTGTAGTCGTAGGTGCCGCCGGCGGTGACCGTGGGGCCGAACTGCGTGCCGTCGACGAGGACCTTCACCGAACCGGTGCCGCCGCTGGACGCCCGGGTGTACATCGTCAGCCGCATCCTCGGCTGCCACACCGGGTTGAACGACTGGGCGATCATCGTGAACGTGCTGCTGGTCGTCTGCGGCCAGCGGGCCTGGTTCTGGTCCATCGGCGGCAGCATCTGGAGCCACGGCCGGGCGAGTCCGCCGGTGACGATGTCGTCCGCGAAGATCTCGTGGCTGTAGCCGTCGAAGACGCGGATGACCGGCCGGTTGAGCTTCGGGTCGCTGCTGTCCATGACCAGGGCGGTCATGCTGGTCCCGTCGGGGTTGACCCGGCGGACGGTGAACGAGCCGTTCACCACCTGGTTGAGCGCCGGGCGGGTGTTGACGGCCGTCGACAGGGCCTTGATCCGGCTTTCCATCTGGTTCAGCCGGTCGATGATGTCCTCGGGCAGCTGGGGCATCATGCCTCCTCGAGATAGAGGTCGGCGGTGTCGGGCCGGCCGCGCTCCGGCGGGGTGACCTTGACGCCGATGATCCGATAGCGGGCGTCCAGCCCTTGCGCGTACCACTCGTCGGTGATCCGGATCCGCGCGACGCGGCCCAGGAGCTGCGGCGGGACGATCCCGCCCAGATGGATGCCGACCTCCGGGATCACGACGGTGCCGCGCGCCTGGTTCAGCTCCGCGCCCGCCAGCGAGTCGAGCGTGAGCTGGTCGGTGATCTCGTTGTGGTCCGTGGACAGGTCGAGCAGCGGCCAGCCGTCCGCCAGCAGATCCGTGGCGGTCTGCTGGCTGGAGAACAGCGGCCGGGACTCGGCGGCGGCGTTGGAGTTGGTGGACGCGCCGCGGGCCACGGCGGTGGTGCCGCCGCGGGTGGCGTCGTACGGGAAGGAGTACGACAGGATGACGCCGGGCCGGTCGAAGACCAGGTCGGTGGCGCCCGTGATGATCCGGGGCGCACCGAGCCGCAGCTGCTTCACCCGGGCGCCGGTGACCGGGTCGCGGTAGACCAGGATCTGGTGCTCGAAGCCGTTGTCCATGGCCGCGAGCTGATCGAGCGCCTCCAGGTAGACGGTCTCGTCCCCGGGCCGCCAGCTCACCGTGCGCAGCACCTTGGAGTCCGGCTCGTTGCCGAAGGTGATACCGAGCCGGCGGGGCTCCTCGCCGGCGGGCGCGCCCGGGTAGTTCTGGACGTCGAGCTCACGCCACAGCCGGCGGGCGATCTCCAGCTGCTCGGTCGGGGTGGTGTACGTGATCTCGGTACGGATCCGGCGGCGGCTCGCGTACGAGTCGAAGGTCGCCGCCTGGATGCCGAGCGTCAGCACGCCCCGGCCGCTGGACTGGAGGGTGGTCGTCCAGACGATGCCGCCCCACCACAGGTCGCCGCCGCGCTCCAGATAGACCGCGGTGCGGCCCTCGCGGACCTTCTTCACCCGCTCGGCGATGGCCTGGTCGGGGATGGGGACGGTGCCGGACAGCGAGCCCGACTTGCCGATGTAGTCGTCGAACTGGACGTCCCGCAGCGGCAGGATGTCCAGCGTCTGGTCCGTGAGCAGATCGCAGAAGATGGCCCGGTAGGGCGTGTCGAGTGCCATGGCGGACCTCCCTTTAGAGGACGTAGGTGGCGGAGATGCGCAGATTGCGGCCGGCGACCAGGGAGCCGTTGTAGGTCCAGCTGCGGATGGTGATCCCGCCGCCGGTGTAGACGATCGCCGCGCCCATGCCGAAGCCGTCGGAGGCGATGGCCTCGATGTCGACCGCCGGACGCCAGCCGGCGGGCAGGGTGAGCAGCGCCTGGTCGGGGAGGTTGCCGCTGGCGTCGACGTCGATCTTGTCGCCGTTGCGGGTGACGACGACGCTCATGCTGCACAGACCGCTCTTGGTGCGCCGGGCGTTGAAGGAGTTCAGCGTCCAGCCGGTCTGGGCGGTCGCGCCGCTCGTGGTGCTCTCGTTCTCCACCGGCGGCTGGTAGGCCAGCCAGGCCGAACCGTTCCAGCGCTGCAACTGCCCGCCGTTGTAGTCCCGGTACTGGCCGGGGTAACTGCCGGCGGTGACCGTGCCGCTGGGCGCGATGCCGCCGATCTCCTTCGGGTACGGCACCCAGGAGGTGCCGTCCCAGCGCTGGAGGAAGTGGGCGTTGTCGTTGTCCTGGTACTGGCCCGGGTACGAGCCCGGCACACCGCCGTTGTTGTAGACCGGCAGGATGCCGCCGGACGACACGGTGGTGGTGCGCAGATCGGTCGTCGTGCCCGAGGTGGTCCAGTCGATGCCGCCGGTACCCGCCGACGCCCCCGCCTTCACCTTCACGGTGAACAGCACCAGCGAGCGGGCCGGGGCGGCGGGGGCGACCGGCGCGGCCGCCGGGACACCCTTGACGATCTCCACGCCGGCCTCGTACTTGCCGAACGTGTCCACGTCCTGGTCGTAGACGCGCACCACGACGAGGTCGATCCGCGGGTTGAGCGGGTCGCCGTCGGCGAAGGTGATGGTGATGTCCTCGTCGAGGGCGACCGGGTAGGCACCGTCGCTGGTGCCGCCCTGGATGACGGCCTTGCCGGCGTAGACGGTGGCCGTCATCGGGCCGTTGGAGGCCATCCACAGGCCGCCGACGCGGTACTTGCCGTCGTACGTGCCGGGCAGGATGCCGGACCGTACGCCCAGCGGGTTGACGGGGGTGGTGGCGCCGATGTTCGTGATGCGGGTGTTCTGTCGGGTCTGACCAGTGGGCAGCAGCCAGCCGGAACGCATGGGCATGGGATCTCCTGGGATCTCCTGGGAGGGGCGGGCGGGACCGGGGGAAAGCCGGGTGAGGCCGGGGGAGGGGCAGGGGGCGGTCGGCCGAGGGGGCGGTCGGGACCGGGGGTGGGGTGGGGGACGGAACCAGGGGCTGGGGCCGGGTGGCCGGGACCGGGCGAGGCGGTCCCGACCGGGGGCCGCGGTTTCTAGTACTGCGCGTCCACGCGGATGAAGCAGTTGTCGAACTCGGCGGTGACGGTGGCGGCGTTGACCCTGTAGTAGGCGGTCAGGGTGTACGCCGCGCCCGGGGTCAGCCCCGACAGCCGCCGGTGCGTCGACACCGACACGAGGGTGTCGGAGGCGGCGATCGCCGCGTAGTCGTCGCTCGGCTCCTGGACGACCGTGGTGCCCTGGGTGAGCCGGAGCGCCATGTACGCGTAGGTGGAGGTGTTGGAGCGCAGCCGGGTGCCGAAGTGGACGAGCACGGCCTTCGACGCCGGGGCCGTGAAGGTCACCGAGAACGGGGTCTTCACCGTGTCGGTCAGGTTGGGGGTGTACGTGGTCGACTTGGTGGTGCCCGCGTCGCTGAAGTCGTTGTAGTAGCCCCCGCGGAACGCCGGCGCCCACGCGGTGCCGTTCCAGCGCTGCAGCTCGCCGTTGGTGCCGTCGCGGTACTGGCCGACGTAACTGCCCAGCGCGGTGGAGGCCGAGCTCGGCACCACACCGCCGACCGCCTCCGGGTACGCGACCCACTTGCCGCCGTCCCAGCGCTGGAACTGGTTGTTCGCGGTGTCCTGGTACTGCCCCGGGTAGGCGCCCGGCAGCACCGCGTTCTCCACGGGCAGGATGCCGCCGACCGCGACGACCGGGGTGCGCAGGTCCCGCAGGGAGGTGTTCCACGGGATGCCGCCGTTGCCCGCGCTGGCGCCGGCCGGGACCAGCACCTCGTACAGCGGCAGACAGCGCGGCGGGGCGGCCGCCGCGACCGGGGACGCGCTCGGCACGCCCTGGATGACCTCGATCTTCGCCTCGTTGCGGTTGCTGCCGTCGTAGAGGTTGTCGTAGATCCGCAGGGTGACCAGGTCGACGCGGCCGAACTGGGCGTCGCCGGTGGCGAAGGTGACCGGCTCGGAGGCGGGCAGCGTGACCGGGTAGACGCCCTGGGAGATGTCGCCCTGGATGACGGCGCGGCCCTCGGAGACGGTGGCGGTCATGGTGGAGGCGCCGGTCATCCAGAAGCCGGCGAGCCGGTACTTGCCGTCGTAGGAGCCGGGGGTGATGCCGGAGCGGACCTGGACCGGGTTGACCATGGTGGTCGGGGTCTGGGTGAGACGGGTGTCCTCGCGGGTCTGGCCGGTCTCGGCGACCCAGCTGCTGCGCAGATTCACGGTGTTCTCCGATCGGGTGGAGAGGCGGAGGGGTGGGGAGGCGGAGGGGTGGGGAGGCGGAGGGGAGGGCTGCGCGACGGGAGAGGCCGTCGCAGGAGGGCTGTCGCTGGGGGCCGGTCAGGCCTTGAGCCACTCGGCGGTGAGCGTGCAGGAGTAACCGGCGCCGCCGAGCGTGCGGACCGCCGCGGTGTGGCTCTGGTAGCCGGAGAGCTGGACCGTCTTGCCCGCGTCGATGTGGATCAGGGCGGAACCGCCGACGGTGATCGTTCCGTTGGCGGCGGGGGTGAGCCAGCTCATCCGGGACTGGGCGACGCCGTTGACCGAGACACGGGCGCCGCGCATGCCGGTCTGGCCGTCGTTGGACCAGGCGGCCTGGGCGGAGACGCGCCAGTAGCCGGAGCGCGGGACGACGTACGTGTCGGTCCCGTTCCAGCCCTTGGCGTCGTCGGCCTCGACGGTCGGCAGGGTGAGCAGGGTCCAGGTGTTGGGAGCGATGCTCTGGGCCTCGGTGGTCTGCCACTGCGTGGCGGCGAAGAGGATCTTCCCCTTGCCCTCGGCGTACTGCCAGGCGGCACCGTCCCAGCGCTGGAGGACGCCGGCGTTGTCGCGGTACTGCCCGGTGTAGCCGCCGGTCGTCGCGGTGCCGCTGGGCGCGATGCCGCCGATCGGCTTCGGGTACGACACCCAGGTCGTACCGTCCCAGCGCTGGAGCAGACCGGAGACATCGCGGTACTGGCCGACGTACGCGCCCTTGAAACCACTCGTCGGCATGATCCCGCCGAGCGCCGTCATCGGGTAGTGCAGCGTCGTGACGGCGCTCTGCCAGGCGATGCCCCCGGAGCCGGCCGAGGTGCCCGCCGGGACGGCCACCGTATAGAGCGGGAAGGCGCTGCCGGGACCGGAGGCCGGGGCCACCGGGGTGGCCGCGGGCGTGCCCTTGACCAGCCGGATCACGGCCTCGGCCCGCCCGCTGTCGTCGTAGGCGCTGTCGAGGACGGCCAGTTCGATCAGGTCGATCCGGCCGTACTGCGGGTCGCCGTCGGTGAGCGTCAGCGTCTCGGCGGCGGTCACCGCGATCATGTACGCGCCCTGGGCGGTGTCGTTGCCCTGGACGACGGCCCGGCCGGTGCCGATCACACACTGCATCGCGGCCGTGCCGGTCAGCACGAGCCCGCCCGGCACGATGCCGGGCCGGGACCGCAGCGGGGTCTCGGCGGCGCTCTGCCCGCTGGGGGTGAGCAGCGCGGACAGTGCCATCCGGGTGTCCTCGCGGGTCTGGCCGGTGGACTGGAGCCAGGCGGCTCGTACGGTCATCGCTTCACCTCGGCGGTCGGGCTGGTGGGGTGGTGCGGGTGGGGGTGCGGGGAGTGGTGCGGGTGGTGCCCGTGGGGGTGCGGGGACCAGGGCCGTCGAGTACGGCGGTGGGGGTGCCGGCTACCACTCGGCGCTGCGCCAGCGGACGGTCATCAGCGCGTCGGGCGTGGCGCCGTCGGGCCGGAACGCCAGCTCGGTGCGGCCCGGTTCGAGCACGAACAGCTCCTCCGGACTGGAGTCGGCCATCGCGGTGTGGCGGCGGGACGCGGTGTTGTTGAGGGTGACCGTGCCCGCGGCCGTGTCCACGATCAGCTCGTCCCCGGCGGCCAGGTCGATCGCGTACCGCAGCCGGCGCTGGCTGACCCGCTCGGTGACGGTCGGCATGGAGCACGGGCCGCGGAAGACGATCACCGGGTGGGTGGCCGCGGAACCGGTGTTCTCGGCGACGGCGTCCCCGGTGGACTTGGCCTGGCCCCAGTTGAGCGGCCAGGTCAGCGGCCAGGTCAGACCGGACTCCGGCTGCGGGGCCGTGGTGGACGCCGACTGCTCGTAGACGGCGTACCGGCGCGGGTCGGAGGCCAGCCACTGCACCGACATGCGCGAGCTGCCCTGCGTGGCGAAGCCCTGGTCGGCCGGGACCACCCGCTGGGCGATCCGGGCGCGTACGGCGAGCAGCTCGCCGTGCAGCCGTACGGTCAGCCAGCGCTCCTCGTCCATCAGGGCGAGCGCCTGGCGCAGTGCGCGCAGGGCCTCGGGGACGCCGTCGAACTCCGGCATCAGGACGATCGTGCCGCCGACCTTGCGCGGCTTGGCGTAGCGGGAGCCCGGCCAGGCGCCGTGCGAGGTGGGCCGGTCGGCGTCGGAGGAGTCGTACTCCGGCAGGTCCTCCCAGCCGGACAGACCGGAGCGGTCCACGGCGAAGGGGGTGCCGGGGCCGATGAGCAGCCCGGCCCACTGCATCTGCCCGTCCTGGGTGATGAGCGAGCCGGGGGCGAGATCGGCGGTGTAGTTGCCGGCGTAGCCGGTGGAGTTCTCGGCCATGAGGCCGTCACCTCACTTCTGAGGGCGGGTGGATGGGGGCGGGGAGGGGCAGGGCGCATGGGTGCGCCGGGCGCCGGGCGGCGTGGGGGGAGGGGTGCAGGTGGGGCGCGCGGGGCGTCAGCAGTGCGCGCCGGCGAGGAACAGCAGGTCCTCGGCGGTCGACCGGGGACCGGCCCCCGGGTCCTCGTGGAAGTCCCGGATCCGGTGCGGCGGCCGGGGCGCCTCGGTGACCGCCGGGACACGGCGGTTCTCCAGGACGGTGAGCGGGTCGATGCGGGGAGCGTCGGTGGCGCCGGGGAAGACGACACCGCCCTCGGCGAGCATCGGCAGCTTGGGGATGTCGACACCGAAGTGCTTGCCGAGGAAGTCGAAACTCAGCTTGTTGAGGCCGTCGATGATCCAGTTGGCGAAGGCGGCGAGACCGCTGATCGGCCCCTTCACCACCCCGAGCACCGCGCTCAGCCCGCCCTTGACCAGCTCGCCCATCCCGTGGAGCGCCTTGCCCAGCGCGTCCTTGGCGTGCCGGAAGAAGCCCGGCACGGACTCGGTGAAGAAGGACAGGAAGGGGTGGATCGCGCTCTTGATCCCGCCGATCGTGCGCGACGCGATGCCGCGCAGCGCGTCGAGGGCGGACGTGACGGTGGACCGGACGTGGGTGAGGCCGTCGACGGCGGCGACGACGACCTTCAGGACGGTGACGATGACGGTGAGGTAGGCCTTGAAGTAGGTCCCGACGACCGTGCCGATCACCTTGAACACCGGCTGGAGGAACTTCCAGACGGACTGGAAGCCCTTGAGGGCCTGCTGGAAGACCTGCTTGATGATCCGCTGGCCGGTCTCGGTGTTCACGGCGTACTCGATGAGCCAGGCGGCGACCGGGACGAGGATGCCGGCGAGGAAACCGAGCGGGCTGCTCTTCATGGCCAGGTTGACGCCGGTCATGGCGACGGAGGCGACCTCCATCACCGTGCCGTAGGTGTCCATCAGCCTGGTGATCGTGTCCGCGAACGGCAGCAGCGGGAGCAGCAGGTCCAGCAGCATGCCGAGCGCCGGTCCGCCGAGCAGCCCGGCCACGGTTCCCGCCTTGCCCGCCACGGTGCCGAGCTTCCGGAATCCGTTGGCCGCCTTGGACTGCTGGATGCGACGGACGGGGCCGGCTGCATCGGACGCGTCACGGCCGAGGGCGCGCAGGGACGTTCCGGCCGTACGCAGTCCACTGGCGAGCTTGTCCATGCCGCCGGACGCCCGCTGCGCGTCCTCCTTGATCCGCTTGAGCGCGCCGCCCGCGTCGCCGAGTCCGCGCCGCAGCGTCGTGAGGGCCGGTTCGGCGCCCCGGAACGGGTTGCGGAAGGCGGCGGCACTCATCCGCGTGCCTTCGCCAGGTACATCAGCGCGTCGGCGGTGGACTGCGGGTCACTGCCCCGGGACGCGTGATAGTGCTCGATGTGCAGCCCGGCGCCCATGCCCTGGCCCGCCTGCATCTGCGCGTGCATCCGGGCGCGGCGGGCGGTGACGGCGAGCAGCCGGTCCAGCTTGGACAGCGGGAGGACGGCCTCGGCCTCGCCGGCCTCGGCGATGATCGCCGGGACACCGCCGTTGCGGGGCATGACGACACCACCGGTGGCGAGCATCGGGATGGTGGGGATGCTGACGCCGAAGGTCTTGCCGCCGACGAGGGGCACCCAGCCGGGGACGCTGACCTTGACCTGGTTGAGGGCGCCGATCATGCGGTTGATCAGGCCGATGACGGCGTTGATCGGGCCGGAGACACCGCTCTTGATGCCGTCGAACGCCCGGGACGCGATGTCCTTCAGGCCGTTCCAGATGGACGACATCTTGTCCTTGACGGCGTGGAAGGCGTTCGGGACCGCGCTCTTGATCCAGTCGATCACCGGGGTGATCACGGCCTTGATGCCGTTCCAGACACTGCCGACGACCGTCTTGATCGCCTTCAGGACGGTGGTGATGACCGTCTTCCAGATGTTCACGTAGGTCTTGATGACGGTCGCGACCGCCTTGACGACCGCGGTGACGGCGGTCTTGATGCCGTTCCAGACCGTCTTGATCAGGGCGCCGGCCTGCTTCATGATCGGGCCGACGGCCTTCATGACGGCGCTGATCACGACCTTGATCGCGTCGAACGCCTTCTTGATGACCTTCTGCATCGTCTTCGACTCGGACGCCATCTCGACGACCTTCTCGATGAGCGGCATGAAGAGTTCGAGGAGACGGGCGAGCAGATTGCCCTTCATCGACTTGTTGAGCTTGTCCTGGCCCTTGGACGCCTTGCCGGCGCCGGACTCGTACTTGCCGAGCTTGGTTCCGGCCGTCTCGCCCGTCTTGCCGGCCTTCGTCATCGCCTTCTCGGCGTTGTCCGAGGCGGTCTTCAGACTCTTGAGCTGAGTGCTGGAGCCCTGGGCGTTGCTCTTGAGGTTCTTCAGCTGACCGGACGCGGAGTTGCCGGCGTCCCCGGCCTTCTTGATGTCGGTGGAGGCGCCGGCGGCCTGCGTCTTGAGGGCACGCAGGGCGTCGGACGCCTTTTTCACGGAGTTGGTGAGAGACATGGGTCACCTCCTTTCGGGGGTGGGTGGGTCAGACCGCACTGGAGAGTGAGTCGGCCGCGGCCCTGAGACGTCTGAATGCCTCGGCCGAGTCGTTGCCCGCCTTGGCGAGCCGCTCCGCGGACCGCGCGGCGGAGGCGAGGCTGCTGGACTTGGGGATCTTCCGCGGATCGAAGTGGCGCTGAGCGCTGGCCAGCTTGCCGGTGGCAGTGGCCATTTGCTTGATCTTGGCGGGGTCGGCCGAGGTCATGGCCGTGTTGAGCCGCTCGACCTTGTGGGGGTCCGGCAGCTTCTTGGGGTTGTGGTGCTTGACGGCGCCGGTGAGCTTGCCGAGTGCCCTGGCGAGGCTGGTGACCTTTTCGTGGTCGAGGCCGTTGACGGCTGTCTTGACGCTTGTCATGCCCTCCCCGGTCTTGGTGAGGGCGCTCGCCTTCGGCGTCTTGCGGATCGCGGTGTTGAAGTCGCGGACCTTCGGGTTGAGGTCGGCGAGGGCCTCACGCAGGCCGGCGAGGTCCGACGCGTCCGGCGGGTTGGCAAGGGAGCGGAGGCCGCCCGCGCCGTCCTCGCGGCCACGGACGTGGTCGCGATCCTGGAGGCGGGGGAAGGTCCCGTCGTCGTTCATCGCCAGGATCTGGTTACGGGCGACACGGCCGCCGGTGGCCGTGGAGACACCGTTCAGGATCTTGCTCTGGATCCACCGCTGCATGTTCGTGAAGTTGGTCAGCAGCAGGAGGCCGATCGCGGGAACGGCGAGGCCGACGAAAGCCGAGGCGAAATAGGGGGCGACTACCTTGAAGCCCTCGCCCTCCTTGATCTTTTCGACGCCGGCGGCGACGCCGCCCAGTCCGGCGGCTTCCAACCAGTCGGTGATCGGGGCCTTGGTCGAATCCTTGTGGATGTCGGCGATCTTCGAGGAGATGTCGCCTTCGAGTTTGCTCTTGATCTGAAAGACGGCGCCTTGGGTCTGGCTGCCCTGTGCGGAGAGGGAGTTGAGTGTCGCCTCTCCTCCTGTCGGGTCCGGTGTGTGGGACATGGGTTGCTCCGCTTCCGGCCGAGATCGGCCAAGCGCTGAAAGCCCCTGCCGAGGGGGGGCTTCGGCAGGGGCTCGTAAGGGGAGGGCGGTTCGTCCGGGTGATGCGACCGGTGCCTGGCGGAGGGGAACCGCGCGGGCTGTGGGCCGCGTGTCCGAACGCCCTTCGTGCGCGGGAGTGCTCGCGAGCCGCGATCTCGGCGTCGGGGTGGCGAGCGGGTGCTGAGGCGGGGTGGGGCGGGGTGGGGCGGCTCTGTCGGTGGGGGCCGCCGCGCCCTACGATCACCGCGTGATGACCAAGGGGGGCAAGGTGGAGGCGCCGGCGGCGGGTCCGGGGCGCGAGTCGCGGGGCCGGTCGTCCGGCCAGGAGAACTGGGCGGCGTGGTGGTGGATCCCGCTCGGGATCGTCGTCCTCGCGGCTGCGGGCTGGGGGCTCTCCGGGTGGATCGAAGGCGGGTGCCCGCCGAATCCGCTGGATGACTGTGTCGTGTACGGCCGCTATCGGTGGCTCAAGCGGCTGTTCTTGGTCATGGTCGTCCCCGCCTTGGCCGTCTGCGACGCCGGCCTGAGGGCCGACCGCTGGCCGCCCGTCGCCGGGCTGGCGCTCGGTGCCGCCGCGGTCGGGGCGTACGAGGTCGTCCAGGCGACGGAGCGGTCGGTGTGGCATGCCGTGCCCGCGGTGCTGTTTCTCGTGCTCGCCGCCGTCGCACCGCTCGTCGGCCGGTGCCGCGTGCGGGCGAGGAGGCGTACGGAGGTCCGCTGAGGGGAGGGGAAGGGGAAGGGAGGTCAGGCCCGCCTGCGGCGGGCCTCGGCCAGGGCGTCGTTCCAGCCGGCCTTGTACGCGTGGAGTTCGCGGGCCGCGAGTTCGGCGTCGACCGTGGCGAGCAGGGCGCGTTTGTCGAGGGAACCGGGGCCCTGGAGCAGTGCGTCGAGGCGGTCATGGAGCTTGCTGCCCGAGTGGTTTCCTCCGGCCTGGGACGTCATGGTGACCTGCCTTCCGACTATCGATCGTGCGTGCGAAGCATTGTCGAACAAGTGTTCGGGCTTGTCGAGCATGAAACACCTGACGTGGCGTCTTCCCGACGGCACGGGGCAGCGGTTGAACCTCGATGAGCGCCTGCGGGCGGCCCGGGTACTCTGGAGGACGCGTTCCCTGCACCTGACACAGTCGGGGGGCGAGGGGCGCGAGGGGCGCGTGGGGACCCCAGGGGGTTGGAAGGCAGTGCGGACGCATGGAAACGGAGCCGAGCGCTAGCCGGCGGGAGCAGGCCATCGACTGGCTCGCAGCCCACCCGGACCTGCCCCATCTCTTCGCCCGTGTCGCCGAGCTCGTCCACGTCGCCGGGTACGCCCCCGAGGACCTCGTCGTCATGCCGCGCGCGGAGGCGGACCGGCGCGAGACCACCGCGTTCACCGCCGGCTGGGCCGAGGCCGTCTCGGACGAACTCCCCCGGATACGGCGCGAGTACGAGAAGCGGGTGGCCGACGCGTACGCGCAGGGCCAGGCCGACGCCCGGGGCATCCGGCAGCCCCAGCGCCGCCAGGACAATCCGGATGGCGCCCGGGTCATCGCGCTGCCCTTCGCCCGGCTGCTCGAACCGCCCGCCTCCGTGGTCCGCGCCGAAGAGCGGGTCCGCCGGGAACGGGAGATGTTCGAGCGGCGCGGCGACTGCGAACGCGTGCCAGAGTCGGAACCCGAACCTGAGCCCGAACCGGAACTTGAGCCCGAGTCGGGGCAGGAACCCGAGCCCAAGCCCGCGTTCGAACCCGCGCGTGAACCGGAATCCGGTACGAGGCCGGGGACCGGGTCCGAAGCGCGGGTCGCGGCCCAGGAGAGCCGGACCCGCCGGAACCCTCAGCCGGTACGGAAGGTGGTACGCGGCAAGGGCGGGCGCCCGATCGTGCCGCCGCTCGACGGCGTGCCCGGACAGCCCGTCGCGCGCGACGCCGAGAACGGTGAACCGGACGGACGCGCCGGCGGCCGGGGCCGCCGGCTCTCCGACCGGGCCAGGGAGCTGGAGGAACGCGCACAGGAAGTGCCCCCGGAGCGCGCTCCCTGACGGGAACGGGCTCCGGGGTCCGGCGAGTTCGGCTGGTTCGGCGAACTCGACGGATTCGGTGAGCCTGCCGGGCCTGTCGGGCCTGCCGGGCCTGCCGGGCCTGTCGGGCCTGCCGGGCCTGTCAGGCCTGTTGGGTCTGTCGGACCCGGAGGACTCGCCGGATCTGCCAGAGCCACCGGGCGCGACGGACCCACCAGAGTCGACAGGCGGGCCCGTCGGCCCATCGGAGCCGCCGCGCCCGCTCGCGCTACCAGGCCCGCGCGCGGGCGAGGCTCAGCCGAAGAAGCGGGCCAGAGCACCAGGGCTGACGGCCTCGCCGCCGGCCTCCAGCACGGTGCGCCCGCCCTCGCCCCCGGCGCCGTTCTCACCGTCCGCGCCGGCTTCGTCCCCGTCCCCGTCCTCGTCGCCCTCCGGCGAACTCGGACGCGGGACCGGCTGCGGCGGCTCCGGCTGGTCGTCGTCCTCGCCGGTGTTGACGCAGGCGAACATCCAGTTGGAGACCGCGAGATGATCCACCGCCGCCGCGAGCAGATGGTCGGTGACCGACCACTCCGCGCCCTCGCCGTGGATCTCGCGCAGCACGGCGCTGTCGTTCGGCAGATGTTTGATCAGCACCGACAGACGTCGGCTGGACAGCGTGCCGCGGTGCCAGTCGAGCAGGTCGGTGCCGTAATGACGGAGCAGGTCCGCCTCGAGTGCCTCGGCGTGTTCGTCGACGAACTCGACGAGGCTCAGTCTTCCCCCAGGCCGAGCCCGGTCTCCTTGCCGTAGGCCTCCAAGATGGCGGCGATGTCCTGCATGGTGATGTCGTGCTGCTCGAAGCGGGCGAACTGCGCCTCGCCCATCAGGAGTTCGAGCAGCCCGTCCACGTCGTTGTCGTCGAGCTTGCGCAGGGCCTTCGCCGTCGCGCGGGAGAGCTCGGTGGGGAGGGTGTAGGTCTCGCCGTCCAGTTCGAAACTCCAGGTGCGGCCGGCGGCCTCCTGGCGCTGGGCGCGAGCGGCGTTGACGTCGAAACGGGCCATGGTGCGTACTCCTGTGTCCGAGTGCGTGAGGTGCGGGAAGAGAGGAGAGAGGGAGAGAGGGGGAGGGGGAAAGGGCGGGAAGGAAGGGTGGAGCGGAGGGTGCGAGCGGGAGAGGCCCCGGGTGGGGCGGGCCGACGGTCGCCGGCCCGCCCCGCCCGGGAGGGGATCAGCCCGCGGCGTACTGGCTGTCCTTCATGAGGAAGGTGGCCAGCGGCTTGCCGTCGCCCTTGGACATCGCGGTGAACGTGATGCCCAGCTGGGAGGCGGCCTTGCGGGCCAGCTTGATGTCGTCGGTCGCCGTCACCTGGCCGCGGGCGATCACGAAGCGGTAGGTGACCTTGTCCGTGGAGCCCGCCTTGACGTCGGTGAACTCCAGGCCGAGGGCGCGCACGTCCGCGTACGGACGCTCCGCGATCTCGTAGCGGTAGACGTCGGACGCGGCCGGCGGAACGGCCTCGGACTTGACGTCGCCGCCGCCCATGAAGAACGGCATCGTCAGCTCGTTGAACTGCAGCAGCGAGAACTTCAGCGACAGGTCGCGCGCCGAGTAGATGTAGTGCACCGGGGAGACCGACTGCCACGAGTCGATGGCCTCCAGCTTGTCCTTCTTCGAGAAGGTGACACCGTCGCCGGTGGTGAAGCCCAGGTCCTTCCAGCCCGCGCCGGTCCAGTCGGTGGTGCTGTCGGTGCCGAAGGCGGTCGGGGCGGCGGTGCCGGCGTCGGCCACGAAGAGCTTGCCGATTCCGGCGACGCGGATCTCGGCGGAGTTGTTTCCTGCCATGGTGGGTTTCTCCTTGTAGAGAGGGTGGGGTCACCGCCCCGGACCGGAGGGATTTCCGGTCCGGGTACGGCGAAGGCCCCGCCGGAGGGGCCGGCGAGGCCTGGTCTGTGGGGAGCGCCGGAGCGGCGCTCGGGGGTGTCGCGCGGGGGTGCCGCGCGGGCGGATCCGGGGGCGACGAGCCGCCCCGGTCGCGACCCGGTCTAGAAGACGGTCAGCGCGAGCTGGATGACGCAGAGGTAGCGATTGGCGCCCCGGTACAGGTAGTCGGGCATCCAGCGCGGACCGTCCATCTCCTCCACGTCCTGGACGAGATTGACGCCGACCTGCTTGCCGATGGTGGCGAGCAGCGCCCGCCGGGCCGCGTTGGCGAGGATGTGGGCCGCGTTCTTGGTCGGGCCGTACACCTCGAACTCGATCAGCGGCTTGTCGACGTGCAGATCGCCGATCCAGGCGCCGCCGCGGCGGTTGACCAGGACGGCGTTCTGCGTGCCGTCGAAACCGGTGGGCGCCTGGACGGCGACCGTGACGCCGGCCAGCGCCGGGTCGGCCTTGAGGACGTCGACGACCAGCTTCTCGACGTCCGGGAACGCACTCGGGGGAGTGGTCATGACTGCTCCTCGGGGTCCTCGGGAGGGGAAGGGCGGGCGGCCGTCCGGGGCGCTCGACGCGGGGGAGGGGGCGAGGGGCGCGGAGCGCGCCCGGACGGCGAACGGCGAAGCCGCCGCCCGTCCTGCGGGCGCAGCTCCGCCGCTGCACCAACTGTGACAGAGAGCGTGCGCGCACGCAACTAGTTCGGGATCCGATCGCCCACCCGATTGCCCACCTGACCGGGAACACGACCGTCCGGCCGCCTGCCCGACTCCTCGCAGGACCCTTGAAAGCCCAGCTCAGGGGGCCTGATAGTGGGGCAGCCCACCCGGCGGGCCACCGTCCGCCGCGCGCCGAACCAGGAGCCGTCCGTGCCCTCCGTACCCCCTGCGCCCTCCGTACCCCCTGCGCCCTCCGTATCCCCTGCGTCATCCCCTGCGTCCCCTGTCCCCGCCGTGCCCTCGACCGCGTCCGAACCGTCCCCGCCGCCGGTACGTGCCGCCCGCACCGCCGGCGCCGCCCGCCGCCCCCGCCTGCTCTACGTCACCGACCTCGCCTATCCGGCCCGCGGCCGGCGCTACTGCGACGAGGACATCGACCTCACCGCCCGGCTCCGCACCGACTTCGACCTCGCCCTGTGCCACCCGCGCGACGCAGCCGCCCTCATGGACGGCTTCGACGCCGTGGTCGTCCGCAACAGCGGCCCCGTCCTGCACTACCAGGACGACTACGACGCCTTCCGCGCCGCCGCGATCGCGCGCGGCATCCGCGTCTACAACCCGCCGCACGGGCGTGCCGACATGGCGGGCAAGCAGTACCTGGTCGACCTCACCGCCGCCGGCTACCCCGTCATCCCCACCGTCGACCGCCCCGAGCACGCCGACCGGCTGCCCGCCGCCGAGCTGTACGCGGTCAAGCCCAAGGCGGGCGCCGACTCCATAGGGCTGCGCTTCCTGCCGTACGAGGAACTCGCCGCGCTCGACGACCACACCGCCGCCGGCACGCTCCTCTTCCAGCCCCGGATCGACTTCCTCCACGAGGTGTCCTTCTACTTCGTGGACGACCGCTTCCAATACGCGCTGTACGCCCCCGACCCCGAGCGCCGCTGGGTCCTGGAGCCGTACGAGCCCACCGAGGACGATCTGCGCTTCGCCCGCCGCTTCATCGACTGGAACACCCTCGACCACGGCATCCAGCGCGTCGACGCCTGCCGGACCCGGGAGGGCGCGCTGCTCCTCGTCGAGCTGGAGGATCTCAACCCGTATCTCTCCCTCGACCGGGTCGCGGAGCCCGTACGGGAGCGTTTCGTCGCCGACCTGACGGAGTCGCTGCACGCGTTCCTCGCGGTCTGAGGCCCGCCGCCCACGCGAAACGCCCGGCTGGGGAAGAACCCCAGCCGGGCGTTTGTCGAGATGTCCGATCACTCCGGTCACGGCGTGATCGCTCGGATCACGGCCCGTCTCACTCCGCGTCCCCCGCCTCCCCCGTGTCTTCCACGGCCGCGTAGCTCAGATCGCGCGCTGTCAGGGACGAGGGGACCAGCCTCAGCCAGACTGTGCCCCGCACCTTTGGATCGTCGTACAGGTAGTGGACGAAGCGCGGGTCCCACCGGGATTCGTCCGGACCCAGGTAGCGGACCAACGTGCGGCGGCCACGGGCGACATCGAAGGGGACGAGTTCGGCCCGCCCCCGAGCGACGACCTGGCGGACAAGGCCGGTGGCGACGTCGCACACGTCCACCACGAGGGCGATCCGCGGATCCGCGCTCACCCGGTGGAAGAGCCTGGTCCAGGGGCCGGTCAGGATCCAGAAGGCACCTTCCTCCCAGACGAACCACACGGGCCGCACGGTCGGACCGTCGGTCGCCACATGGGCGGTGAGCGGCCGGCTGAGGAAAGCGTCGATGTCGAAATCGAAGGGCGAAGACCTCATGCCGCCATGGTCGTTCCGCCGTCCGAGGCCGAACACCCCGACCTTCGACCTACGTCCCAGGGGCAGGCGGTGCTTGTCGACTGATCGGGGCGCGGGACGCTTCGTCGGGGCATATGCCGGGATCGCTGGCATCGGTCAGGCCAGCCGGATCAGTCGGATCAGGCGGTACGGGGCCGGCGCCGCGCCGCGCGTTCCGCCGCGAAGACGTCCTCCAGCCGGAACAACTGCGCCCGCCCCGCCTTGCCCGCCG
The DNA here is from genome assembly GCF_040646255.1 of Streptomyces sp. NPDC046203. Lineage (NCBI taxonomy): Bacteria > Bacillati > Actinomycetota > Actinomycetes > Kitasatosporales > Streptomycetaceae > Streptomyces > Streptomyces sp. NPDC046203. The sequence continues at coordinate 17,293 of NZ_JBEYZX010000051.1, forward strand.
CCCGCAGATGGCCCAGCTGGACCCACTTGCGGATGGTCGCCGGGGCGACGCCCGCCTCCTCGGCGGCGAGCGGCCCCGGGATCAGGGCCGGCAGGGCCGGCAGGGTCGGCAGGGACCGTGCGGTCGCCGTGGTCGCCGCCGTCGCACTCAGCATGAGGTCTCCATCGTGTCGTCCATCGCCGCTTCGATCTCGTCCGTACGGGCCCCCGACGCGTCCGCCAGCTCCGCCCACTGATCCTCGGGCCACAGATGCCGGTAGGCCGGGTCGTCCTGACAGCCGCATGCCGCGTCCGTACACAGGCACGCCGGGTTCACGCACAGCACCGCCCGCCGGTCCGGGAAGGCCCGCAGCGACACCGAGTCGCACCACGGGCAGCGCCCCGAGACCCGTACGACCGTCTCCGCGTCGCCCAGCGTCCGCGCGCAGCGGCGGGCCATCCGGCGGATCTCGTCCCGTACGTGCCGGGCGAGCACGGGGTACGCGGCGACCGCGTCCCGCAGACCGACGATCCGGCGCAGCCGCTCCACGACCCCCGCCCGGCGCGGCCGGGGGAGTCCGAGCCGGGCGCACACCGCCTCCTCCAGCTCCACCACGCCGTCGGTGATGTCGCGGATGGTGTCGGAGACATGGAGCCGGATGGGCGCGGCACCGTGCCCGGGGACGACCAGGCCGTGCCGCTGTTCGAGCAGCAGCGCCTCGCGCCGCTCGGCGCGGATCAGTTCGTCGTGGCCCGGGCGCGGGGCGGTGGCGGGAGCGGCCGGGGCGGGCCCCCGGCGGCCGGGCGCGAGCTCCTCGGCCAGCTCGGGGAACTGGCGTACGAGGGAGGCGGCCCACAACGTGAGGTCCCGCATCACCCGCTCGTCCGCCGGGTGTCCGCCGGCCGGAGGCGCGGGGTGTCCGTCGGCCGGGGCCGCCAGGTGCGCGTCGGTCGGGGTCGCCGTCCGTCCGTCGGTGTCGCGCGGCGCTCGCGCCGCGTCCGTACCGGATCGCTCAGCCACGGTCGCCTCCGGAGGCGAGGCCGGCCAGGTGGTCCGGGCGGCTTGTGCGGGTCGCGTCGGTCCCGCCGTCCGTATCGATCCCGGCCGCACCGCCGCGCCCGCGGCGCGGCCGTACCGGACGTCCGTTGCGCCACAGACGGCCCGCGCAGACGCCGTCGAACCAGCTCTCGGCCGGGGCGACGACCGTCTCGCACTCGCGGCTCACGGGGCAGACGGCGCAGGCCCGCAGGGCCGGGGCCGCCTCCTTGCCGCGCCGGGAGAAGACGACGGTCGGGGAGAGGCCGGCGCACGCGGCGGTGGCCTGCCAGGGGGAGGTGTCGGGCTGCTGCAAGGAGTTCTCCACGGTCCGGGCCCCCGCCCCGCGGGCCGGGGGCCCACGGACTCGGGAGGCCGACGAGTGCGGCGCGGAGCACGATAAGCATGTTGCGTGCGAGCGCGCAACCAACTTCTTTCCGAAGGCATGGTGATCCCTTTGCGGCCTCCCGGTCACCTTCCGTATTTCTTCACTGATTCGTCACGGTTGCGTGCCCGAAAGCACGTAATTCTGTGCGCGCAAGCACGCTAAGGTAAGGGGCCCGTAAGGGTGGGGGAGTGAGGGAGCAGGACACATGAGCACTCAAGGACTCGACGAGTTCGCGGGCTGGGTCGAGGGCCTGATGCGGGCTCGCGGCTACGACATCGACAGCCCCCGGGGCGGCGGGAAGTCGCGGATCGCCGACGAGGCCGGCGTACACCGCGCCGCCGTGACCCGGCTGCTGCAGCGGCAGAGCATGCCCGACCTGGAGACCATGCGCAGGATCGCCCCGCTTCTCGGGGTGTCGGTCCGCGACATGCTGATCCGGTCCGGGCGAGTGAGCCCGGAGGAGTTGCCGCTGGCCGCGGATCTGCTGCCGCCGGGCGACTGGCAGCCGACCATGGAGGACTTCGCGCGCTGGCTCGGCGTCCCCGACGAGCGGATGGGCGTCTTCGTGAAGGTCGTCAACCAGTTCCTCGACCCCGAGGTGGACGAGCCCGGCACCCGCCGTACCGCCCAGGACTGACCCGGGGGCGACGGGTTCCGGCCACCGGCCCCGGCGGCCGTACCCCGTCACGCCCACCGTCACGCCCACCGGCACGCCCGCCGGCGGCACCCGCCGGTCACGCGTGCCGGCCGCGCCCGCCCCACCCCGAGCCCCGATCCCGCCCCCGATTCCGAGCCCCTGCGGCACCCCCGCCCGGAACCTCTCATTCCGCGCAGGTGCCGCCCGGGATCCCACCCGAGACCTTTCCGCCCCCGCCTCCTCCCCGAGACCTCCACGACCCCTCACGGCCCCCACAGACCCCCCACGGGCCCTCCCGGGGTCCTCCAGGAGGTCACCCGGAGCCTCGGGGGAGGATCGGCGGAGGGTCGATGGAGGGTCGACCCCGGGCCCGCCCCGGGCCGCCGTTTCGGCCGACCGCCCGGGGTTCTGCCTGCGTGGGCATTTGTTTTGACCGGAGTGCATGCGGTAGGTACGCTCATGCCTTGTGCCTGGGGTGTGCCCGGAGCCGAGTGCGTGTCCTCAACCGCACACAAGGTTCCGAAACCGGCCACCGTGATCCGCACCTTTCCGCCCTCGGCGGAGGTCCGCGTGATTCGACACACCCGACCGCGTGGGTCGGCGACGTTCCAGGTTAGTTTTACGATCGGCACACAGAAACCGGAGAAGTAGTGCCTACGATCCAGCAGCTGGTCCGGAAGGGCCGGCAGGACAAGGTCGAGAAGAACAAGACGCCCGCACTCGAGGGTTCCCCTCAGCGCCGCGGCGTCTGCACGCGTGTGTTCACGACCACCCCGAAGAAGCCGAACTCGGCCCTCCGTAAGGTCGCGCGTGTGCGTCTGACCTCCGGTATCGAGGTCACGGCCTACATTCCGGGTGAGGGACACAACCTGCAGGAGCACTCCATCGTGCTCGTGCGTGGTGGCCGTGTGAAGGACCTGCCGGGTGTTCGCTACAAGATCATCCGCGGTTCGCTTGACACCCAGGGTGTCAAGAACCGCAAGCAGGCTCGCAGCCGCTACGGCGCCAAGAAGGAGAAGTAAGAATGCCTCGTAAGGGCCCCGCCCCGAAGCGCCCGGTCATCATCGACCCGGTCTACAGCTCTCCTCTTGTCACCTCGCTGATCAACAAGATCCTGCTGGACGGCAAGCGTTCCACCGCCGAGCGCATCGTGTACGGCGCCATGGAGGGTCTTCGTGAGAAGACCGGCCAGGACCCGGTCATCACGCTGAAGCGCGCTCTCGAGAACGTCAAGCCGTCCCTCGAGGTCAAGTCCCGCCGTGTCGGTGGCGCCACCTACCAGGTGCCGATCGAGGTCAAGCCGGGTCGTGCCTCCACCCTCGCGCTGCGCTGGCTGGTCGGTTACTCCCGCGCCCGTCGCGAGAAGACCATGACCGAGCGCCTCATGAACGAGCTCCTCGACGCCTCGAACGGCCTCGGTGCTGCCGTCAAGAAGCGCGAGGACACGCACAAGATGGCCGAGTCCAACAAGGCCTTCGCGCACTACCGCTGGTAGTCGCAACCCACATCGAGACCGAGAGAAGACTGAAGCCTTATGGCTACCACTTCGCTTGACCTGGCCAAGGTGCGCAACATCGGCATCATGGCCCACATCGACGCGGGCAAGACGACCACCACCGAGCGGATCCTGTTCTACACCGGCGTTTCGTACAAGATCGGTGAGGTCCACGACGGCGCCGCCACGATGGACTGGATGGAGCAGGAGCAGGAGCGTGGCATCACGATCACGTCCGCTGCCACCACCTGCCACTGGCCGCTCGAGGACGTCGATCACACGATCAACATCATCGACACGCCGGGTCACGTCGACTTCACCGTCGAGGTGGAGCGTTCGCTGCGCGTGCTCGACGGTGCTGTCACCGTGTTCGACGGCGTCGCCGGCGTCGAGCCCCAGTCCGAGACTGTCTGGCGTCAGGCGGACCGCTACGGCGTTCCGCGTATCTGCTTCGTCAACAAGCTCGACCGTACGGGTGCCGACTTCCTCCGCTGCGTGGGCATGATCGACGAGCGCCTCGGCGCGACCCCGATCGTCATGCAGCTCCCGATCGGTGCCGAGGCCGACTTCCAGGGTGTCGTCGACCTCGTCCGCATGAAGGCTCTCGTCTGGTCCGCCGACGCGAGCAAGGGCGAGATGTACGACATCGTCGACATCCCGGCCGACATGCAGGAGCTCGCCGAGGAGTACCGCGGCAAGCTGCTCGAGGGTGTCGCCGAGAACGACGACGAGATCATGGAGATGTTCCTGGAGGGCACCGAGCCCACCGAGGAGCAGCTCTACGCGGCCGTCCGCCGCATCACGATCGCGTCGGGTTCGAAGGACTCCACCACGGTCACCCCGGTGTTCTGTGGCACCGCGTTCAAGAACAAGGGCGTTCAGCCCCTGCTCGACGCCGTCGTGCGCTTCCTCCCCTCGCCGCTCGACGTCGAGGCCATCGAGGGCCAGGACGTCAAGGACGCCGAGAAGGTCATCCTTCGCAAGCCGTCCGAGGACGAGCCGCTGGCCGCCCTCGCGTTCAAGATCGCGAGCGACCCGCACCTCGGCAAGCTCACCTTCGTCCGGGTTTACTCGGGCCGCATGGAGGCCGGCACCGCGGTGCTGAACTCCGTGAAGGGCAAGAAGGAGCGCATCGGCAAGATCTACCGTATGCACGCGAACAAGCGTGAGGAGATCGCGTCGGTGGGCGCCGGTGACATCGTCGCCGTCATGGGTCTGAAGCAGACCACCACCGGTGAGACGCTGTGTGACGACAAGGCCCCGGTCATCCTGGAGTCCATGGACTTCCCGGCGCCGGTCATCCAGGTCGCCATCGAGCCCAAGTCCAAGGGTGACCAGGAGAAGCTGGGTGTTGCCATCCAGCGTCTCGCGGAGGAGGACCCCTCCTTCCAGGTTCACTCGGACGAGGAGACCGGCCAGACCATCATCGGTGGTATGGGCGAGCTTCACCTCGACATCCTCGTCGACCGTATGCGTCGCGAGTTCAAGGTCGAGGCGAACGTCGGCAAGCCGCAGGTCGCGTACCGCGAGACGATCCGCAAGGCCGTCGAGCGCGTGGACTTCACCCACAAGAAGCAGACCGGTGGTACCGGTCAGTTCGCCAAGGTGCAGATCGCGATCGAGCCGATCGAGGCCGGCGAGGCCTCGTACGAGTTCGTGAACAAGGTCACCGGTGGCCGCATCCCCAAGGAGTACATCCCCTCGGTGGACGCGGGTGCGCAGGAGGCCATGCAGTTCGGCATCCTGGCGGGCTACGAGATGACCGGTGTCCGTGTCATCCTGCTCGACGGTGCCTACCACGAGGTCGACTCCTCCGAGCTCGCCTTCAAGATCGCCGGTTCGCAGGCGTTCAAGGAGGCCGCGCGCAAGGCGTCCCCCGTGCTCCTCGAGCCGATGATGGCCGTCGAGGTCACCACGCCCGATGACTACATGGGCGAGGTCGTCGGCGACATCAACTCCCGCCGTGGCCAGATCCAGGCCATGGAGGAGCGTCACGGTGCTCGCATCGTGAAGGGCCTCGTGCCCCTGTCGGAGATGTTCGGCTACGTCGGAGACCTCCGCAGCAAGACCTCGGGTCGCGCAAGCTACTCGATGCAGTTCGACTCCTACGCCGAGGTTCCGCGGAACGTCGCCGAGGAGATCATCGCGAAGGCCAAGGGCGAGTAACGCTCCGCGTTCCCACGCTTTAGGCTTGACACCGACCGCCGGGGAAGGACCCGGAAGGGAACATCCCCGGCGGACGGCACCCCAGCAAAGATCATCCTGGCGCCGATGAAGCAAGGCGTTCAGAACCACTCCACAGGAGGACCCCAGTGGCGAAGGCGAAGTTCGAGCGGACTAAGCCGCACGTCAACATCGGCACCATCGGTCACATCGACCACGGTAAGACGACCCTCACGGCCGCCATTACCAAGGTGCTGCACGACGCGTACCCGGAGCTGAACGAGGCCTCGGCGTTCGACCAGATCGACAAGGCTCCCGAGGAGCGCCAGCGCGGTATCACGATCTCGATCGCGCACGTCGAGTACCAGACCGAGTCGCGTCACTACGCGCACGTCGACTGCCCCGGTCACGCCGACTACATCAAGAACATGATCACCGGTGCTGCCCAGATGGACGGCGCCATCCTCGTGGTCGCCGCCACCGACGGCCCGATGCCGCAGACCAAGGAGCACGTGCTCCTGGCCCGCCAGGTCGGCGTTCCGTACATCGTTGTCGCCCTGAACAAGGCCGACATGGTGGACGACGAGGAGATCCTGGAGCTCGTCGAGCTCGAGGTCCGTGAGCTCCTCACCGAGTACGAGTTCCCGGGCGACGACCTGCCGGTCGTCCGCGTCTCCGCGCTCAAGGCCCTCGAGGGCGACAAGGAGTGGGGCGAGAAGCTCCTCGGCCTCATGAAGGCCGTCGACGAGTCGATCCCGCAGCCCGAGCGTGACGTCGACAAGCCGTTCCTGATGCCGATCGAGGACGTCTTCACGATCACCGGTCGTGGCACCGTCGTCACCGGTCGTATCGAGCGTGGTGTCCTCAAGGTCAACGAGACCGTCGACATCATCGGCATCAAGACCGAGAAGACCACCACCACGGTCACCGGCATCGAGATGTTCCGCAAGCTGCTCGACGAGGGCCAGGCCGGTGAGAACGTCGGTCTGCTCCTCCGTGGCATCAAGCGCGAGGACGTCGAGCGCGGCCAGGTCATCATCAAGCCCGGTTCGGTCACCCCGCACACCGAGTTCGAGGCCCAGGCCTACATCCTGTCGAAGGACGAGGGTGGCCGTCACACCCCGTTCTTCAACAACTACCGCCCGCAGTTCTACTTCCGTACCACGGACGTGACCGGCGTCGTGACCCTCCCCGAGGGCACCGAGATGGTCATGCCGGGCGACAACACCTCCATGACCGTCGCGCTGATCCAGCCCGTCGCCATGGAGGAGGGCCTCAAGTTCGCCATCCGTGAGGGTGGCCGTACCGTCGGCGCCGGCCAGGTCGTCAAGATCAACAAGTAAGTCCGCTTGCTTGTCGCTTGATTGACCGGGTGGCTCCGTAGGAGCGCTCGAATCACGCGAAGGGCCCGTACGACTCCGGTCGTACGGGCCCTTCGTCGTACCCGGGAACCCGGGCGTCCCTCCCCAGGGGGCCCGTGCCCCGCTGTCCCGCGCTCCGGGCATTTCCCGCCTGGGAATGCGGAAAAGCGGGGTTTCGCCAGGGAAATCAATTCGGGAGCGGGGCCGTCGCCGGCCCCTCCCGAAAGGGTCCGAATCGGTCACAACCCCTGTGCTAACGTCTCCGTCGTGCCCAATCTTGACGTTATTGTCGACCGTTCCGACCCCGCGGTGCAGCGCATCGTCGATGTGACCAAGCCTTCCCGGTCCGTCGTGCGCACAGTGCTGATCGAGGACATCGAGCCCCTGCTGCAGAGCATCCGCGCCGGGGTCGAGTTCGCCGAGGTCTACGGTCTCGACACCGTGCCGGTGCCGGGCGACCTGCTCGACGCGTGCGAAAAGCGCGGAATTCCGATGCGGCTGCTCTCCGCCGCGGTCGCGAATCAGGTTTTCAAGACCGAGAAGAAGCCCAAGGTCTTCGGTATCGCCAAGGTTCCGCCGGCCGGCCGATTCGCCGATCTGGAGAGCCTCGCCGGTGATGTCGTCCTGCTCGACGGCGTGAAGATCGTCGGCAACATCGGCGCCATCGTGCGGACCGCGTTCGCGCTCGGTGCCGCCGGTGTCGTCCTGGTCGACAGCGGTCTCGGCACCATCGCCGACCGCCGGCTCATCCGCGCCAGCCGCGGCTATGTGTTCTCCCTGCCGATCGTCCTCGCCTCGCGCGAGGAGGCGCTCGCCCACTTCGGCGGCAGCGGGATGCGCCCGGTGGTCTTCGAGGCCGACGGCAAGCTCTCCGCGAGCGAGCTCGACGGCATCGACGAGCGGCTCGTGCTCGTCTTCGGCAGCGAGAAGACCGGCCCGTCGGGTTCGTTCGCCGGGGTCGCCGCCGAGACGGTGTCCATCCCGATGAACCCCGCCGCCGAATCGCTCAACGTCTCCGTCTCGGCCGGCATCGCCCTGCACGCCCGGGCCCGCCGCAACCTCGCGGCCGCCGCCGGCTGACCGGCCTCCCGGCGCGCGTGCGCGTCCACACGGCTCCCGGGCCCGCCTTCCTTCGTGGGAAGGCGGGCCCGCTTCGTGCCGTATCCCGTTCGTCCCGTATCTGATGTCCCGTAACGTACGCGCACATCAGGCGTGACACGGGCGGTTCGAGCGGGTGGAGGAATCGTGGCAGCGGTTGGACGGGCACGCGCGCGTACGCGTGGGGGATCGGGCACCCGGGTTCGTCGTACGGCGGTGGGGGCGGCGCTCGCGGCCACCGTGCTGCTGGCCCCGCAGGCCGCCGCGTACGGGGTGGGGGTGGGCGGAGGCGACGGCGCCGCCGGGGCCGTGCGGTCGTACGACCTCGGGCGCGACCTCGACCTCGACCACGAGCTGCCGGGCGGGATCCGCACGCTCGCTCTGACCGACCGGGGGAGCGGCGAAGCGGTCCTCGACCGGCAGCGTACGGAGCCGTTCCGGCTGCTCGGCGTGACCTGGGACGACCCTCGGGCCGAGGTCCCGGGCCCGATCGAGGTCCGCACCCGCGACCTGGCGACCGGCCGCTGGTCCGACTGGACCGAGCTGGAGCGGCATCCCGCGGGCCTGGACGGCGAGCGGGCGGCCGGCCGGGGCTCGACCGAGCCCCTGTGGGTCGGCCCCTCCGACGGCGTCGAGGCCCGCATCCGGGGAGCCGGGGGCGAGAGCGGCCAAGGCGATGGCTTGGACGACAAGGCCGCGGCCCCGCTGCCCGCCGGTCTCCGGGTGCACCTGATCGATCCCCGGAGCGCGGGCGAGGGAACCGACGCCGGGCGGGCGGGGACCAGGGCGGGCAGCGACCCGGACGGCTCTCCCACCACCGAGGACGCCGGGACCAAGGCGGGCGACGGCGCGAACGGCGCACCCGCCGCCGAGGACTCTCCGACCGTCCCGCCGAGCCAACCAGGCCCGTCGTCGACGGCCGCGCGCCCCCGGGTCGTCACCCGCGCCGAGTGGGGCGCCGACGAGTCCGAGGTCACCGAGCCGGCGATCTATCTGCCGGCCGGCCGGATCAAGGCCGCGTTCGTCCACCACACCGACAGCCGCCCGTACGAGTGCTCCCAGTCCGCGAGCATCATCCAGGGCATCCTCGACTACCACGTCCGCGTCGAGGGATGGCGGGACATCGGCTACAACTTCCTCGTCGACAAGTGCGGCACGATCTACGAGGGCCGCAAGGGCGGCATCGACCAGCCGGTGCACGGCGCCCACACCTATGGCTGGAACGCGCAGACCACCGGCATCGCCGTGATCGGCGACTTCTCGGCCGAGGGCGCGCCGCAGGCCGCGCTCGCCTCGGTGGCGCGGATCATCGCGTACAAGCTCGGCCAGTACCGGGTCGACCCCGGCGGCCGGACGACCCTGACCTCCGGCGCCAACCAGACGGTGGGTACGCGGAAGTACGTGGAGGGTGACCCGTACACCTTCGACGCGATCTCCGGGCACCGTGACGGCTTCGCCACCGCCTGCCCGGGCGACGGGCTCTACGGGCAGCTGAACACGATCCGCGGATACGCCGCCCCCGGCCGGATCAGGGGCAACGGCATCGGGAGCGCTGTAGGGAGCGCCGTGGGGAGCGGGATCGGGAGCGGGAGCGCGGGTACGGCGGAGAGCGGTCCGGCGTCCTTCGGCGGCCGGTACGAGGCTGTGCTGCCGCGCTTCTGAGTGGGCGTCATACGCCTTTACGTGGAGGGGAGTCGGGGGCGCCAGAACCACGGCCGGGCGTCGGCGCCCATGCCGACCGTGAGCGCCCCTCCGCCCGCGCTCTCCACCCGCAGCGCGGGGTCGCCGACCGGTGCCGCCCCTCGGGTACGGACGGACAGCCGGCCCTCGTGGTGCAGCTGGACCCGGCCGTGGTCGTCCAGGCCGAGCAGGACCGGGCCGGGGGCGGCGGCGAGAGCGCCGTACCCCTCGAAGGCGGGCGCGGGCCGGTCCCCGGACCCGGGCGCCACGCGCAGCCGGCCCTCGGCGGGGGCCCGGTAGTAGACCGCCAGGTCCCGCGGGCCGGGTCCGGGAACCGCCGCGACGGGATCGCCCGCCAGGGGCAGCGGCGCGGCGGGGGAGCCGTCCACCCACTGCCGTACCGCCGTCCGCCCCGCCGCCAGCAGCCGCACCCGGCCCGCGCCGTCGACGAGCGCCGTCAGCCCGTCCTGGACGCCCCCACCCGAGCCCGTGCCGGAGCCCTCGCCGGATCCCGTGCCGGATTCCTCGCCGTTGCCGGGCAGGGTCCGCCACGGTCCCCAGACGCCGTCGGCGGACCGGATCCGGGTCGAGACGCCCTTGTCCGCGTTCCGTACGAACAGATGGACCCGGCCGTCCGGCGCGGCGAGAGCCACCGGCGCGCCGATCCGGCGGCCCCGGTCGTCCCCGCGCTCCGGGTTGCCGAGCCCCCGCCACGCGCTGAACTCCCCGCCGGGAGAACGCTGTTCGAGCAGCACCACCTCACGCCGGTCCGGCCCGCCGCGCCCGCTGAGCGCCGAGATCCGCACCCCGAACAGCAGCAGCCGCCCGTCGGCGAGGACCGCCTGGCCGAGCGCGGGCGTCAGCGGTCCGCCGCCCAGGTCCGTCGGCTCGCCCCACACCCCGGAACCGGGCGCGGTCTCGCGCCAGCGCGCCACCCGCAGCCCCAGCACCCCGTACGCGGCGAGCCGGCCGTCCGGCTCCCCGGCGAGCACCGGGCGGGCGCCGGGCCAGCGGTGGTGGGTGGCGCGCACCCAGCCCTTGCGGTTGGTCAGCGGCCGGCCGCCGCCCTGCCCGTAGTCGCCGCAGCCGGACGGATCGCCGCAGTCCCAGGACGGGTCGCCGCCGTACGGGACGAGGTGGGCGGCCTTCTCCGCGAGGACGCGGGGCGGGAGGTTCTTGGGCCAGTGCCGGTTGTAGTAGCCGCGGAACGCCGTCGTCGTGAACGCGGGCACCGGCCCGCCCCCGGCGGTCGCGTCGGCCACCCAGCGCAGCAGCGCCGCCCAGGTGAAGCAGGCGACGGCGGTGTGGTCGCCGTGGTCGGAGTAGCCGGGCTGCTCGCTGTCGCGCTGCGCGGCGGCGAGGCTCCCGTGCTGGAGGTCGGGGTCCGGGTCGAGGGTGTGTACGACGGTCGGGCGGTACGCGGCGAACAGTCCGGCCAGCACCTCGACCAGCCGGTCGTGGTCGTAGGTGTCGGAACGGGGGACGGGGGAGCCCGCGGACAGCTGGGTGCGCAGCTCCAGGGCGCGGTCCTCCCACAGGGCGGGTACGGCCATGTAGTGGCGGGGGTGGTGCATCGGCAGATTGAGGAAGACCAGCTCGACGCGGCGGCCCGCGTGCTCCAGGGTGTCGGCCTCCGCGTGCCGCCCGCCGGCGAGCCCGAGGGAGCGGCGCTGCCAGACGGTGAACTTGTTCAGTCCGAGCGCTTCGGCATATGCCTGTCGCAGGCCCTGGTGACGTGCGGCGGAGTAGGCGGCCTTGTCGACGGAGACGGGCGGCTTGCCGGGGAGCCCGTTCTTGCCGTTGTGCTCACCGGCGGTGACATAGACCGACACCACCGGCACCCCGGCGTCGAGCAGCCGCTGCGTGTCGGGGTTCATGAAGAACAGGTCGTCGTCCGGGTGCGCCGCGACCTGGAGCAGCAGCGCCCGGCGGTTCGTCGCGATGGGCCGCCCCGGCGCCGGATCGGCGGAGCGGGCGGGCGTCGGCGGTACGGGTACGGAGCAGCCCGCGAGCGTCACGGAGGCCGCGGCCGCCGCCCCGCCGGCCACGCCCGCGAGAAGCGTGCGGCGCGCCACTGTTCGGTTGTCCACCTGGTCCTCGGTCCCCCTGTGAGCGGCGCCGCGCTTCCCGCCGACCGCCGCGTGCGTGCCACCGGTCCTGGTCGGGCACCGGCCGTGTGCGCCCGGCAAGACGGGAATTCCGGGCGAGGGGTTCAGCGGGCGGGGATTCGTTCATCCGGGGGTGTGAAGGGGAGGAGCGGGATCCCCAGGGAACTCCCTCAGGACCCGCCGCCGAGCAGCACGGCCGCCCGTACCCGCATGGGCCCGTCGCCGCGCCGGGCGAGCGGAAGGCTCTGGTCAGTCCGCGGTGCCGGGAGGCGTGACCCAGCGGGTCCACTGCCCGGTGATCTCGGCGATCATCTCGAAGTCGCCGTCGTAGTGGAGGATCGTCAGACCCTCCTGCTCGGCGATGGCGGCGATGAGCAGATCCGTGTGCGAGAGCGCCCGGTGGAAGCCCCGCTGCAGCGCCTCGTTCTGGATGGCGAGGGCCCGCTCGTGCTGCTTGTCGTTGCAGGGGGCGTATTCGAAGCCGCCGCGCAGCCAGGAGCGGAGACGGAGGGCCTCCACCTTGGTCCGGGCGCTGAAGACCATCTCGTATTCGGTGGGGGCGCAGACGGCGAGCAGCCCGCGCTGCTCCAGATCGTCCAGAAGCTCGGCGGCCGCGTCGTTGTCCCAGCGGTAGAGCGCGGACTTGTCGACGAGGAAGGCGGCCATCACGCGGCTTCCTCCTCGATCCGCGGAGCCGCGCTGTTCTTGCGCTTCAGGGAACCGTCACGGTTCTTTGGTCCCGTCGACTCGCGGATCTCGGTGGTGTCGATCTCTCCACTTCGGATGGCGTCGCGGAACTCCCGGCGCAGCCGCCGCCTCACCGCGTCTTCCGCCGCCGCCTGTACGGCCGCCGCCTCAGTGGTCACCCCGTAGAGGCGCTTCGCCTCCTCGACCAGCTGGTCGTCCAGATCGATCACGATGCGTGTCATGGGTCTTACCTCCCTTCACGACGATCGATATCGCCACTACCGCTAACGACGGTAGTCCTGGAAGGGGACGCCATCCGTACGACGACCCGATGGACGCCCTGGCATATGCGCCCCCGCCCACCTCGCGCATGCCCCCGCCGCGCCCCGCCCCCACCCTGTGTGTACCTCAGCGTGACGTGGGGTACAGTCTTCGACCCGATTGGCGGTCGGCTGGCCCCGTATGGCAGACTGGCGTGGTTGCTCGGTTGAGTACCGATGCTGCGCGCCTCCCGCCGGGAGGACCGGAAGCGAGTCCCACAGTACTCGTCGCCCCTCGTGAGGGGCGGACGTACGGGAATCTTTCGGGAAGCGTGGGCGGGGTACCGGCCAGGCGCCCGGTGGGTGTTCCACCCCCGTACCGCGGTCTCAGGGACCGCACCCCCTTGGTTGGGAAATCTCTCGGGATTTCTTCGTAGAGGGAGTGCGACACGCCCGACCGCGTGGGTCGGAGGAGGAACGGTGCTCGCGCCACAGCGCAGGCGCAGCCCGGCGGGTTCCAGAGCGTTAACAAAGAGACAGGACTACGAAGTAGCCATGGCGGGACAGAAGATCCGCATCCGGCTCAAGGCCTACGACCACGAGGTCATCGACTCTTCGGCGAAGAAGATCGTCGAGACGGTGACCCGTACCGGTGCGTCGGTCGCGGGCCCGGTGCCGCTGCCCACTGAGAAGAACGTGTACTGCGTCATCAAGTCGCCGCACAAGTACAAGGACTCGCGCGAGCACTTCGAGATGCGCACGCACAAGCGCCTCATCGACATCCTCGACCCCACGCCGAAGACGGTCGACTCGCTCATGCGTCTCGACCTGCCGGCTGGTGTCGACATCGAGATCAAGCTCTGAGGTGACGCGCGAGATGGCTAAGAACATCAAGGGCATCCTGGGCGAGAAGCTCGGCATGACGCAGGTCTGGGACGAGAACAACCGGGTCGTCCCGGTGACCGTCGTCAAGGCCGGTCCGAACGTCGTGACCCAGGTGCGTACGAACGACATCGACGGCTACGAGTCGGTCCAGATCGCCTTCGGCGAGATCGACCCGCGCAAGGTGAACAAGCCCCTCAAGGGTCACTTCGCCAAGGCCGACGTCACCCCGCGCCGCCACCTGGTGGAGCTCCGCACCGCTGACGCCACCGAGTACACGCTCGGCCAGGAGATCACCGCCGAGGTCTTCGAGGCCGGCGTGAAGGTCGACGTCACCGGTAAGAGCAAGGGCAAGGGCTTCGCCGGTGTCATGAAGCGCCACAACTTCCGTGGTGGCAAGGCCTCCCACGGTGCGCACCGCGTGCACCGCAAGCCCGGTTCGATCGGTGGCTGCGCCACCCCGGGCCGTGTCTTCAAGGGCATGCGCATGGCCGGTCGCATGGGCAACGAGCGTGTGACCACCCAGAACCTGACCGTTCACGCCGTTGACGCGGAGAAGGGCCTGCTGCTCATCAAGGGCGCGGTTCCTGGTCCGAACGGCGGCCTCGTCCTGGTCCGCACCGCGGCCAAGGGGGCCTGAGGATATGAGCACCATTGACATTCTGTCGCCCTCCGGCGACAAGACCGGGACCGTCGAGCTCCCGGCCGAGATCTTCGACGCCAAGATCAGCATCCCGCTGATCCACCAGGTCGTCGTCGCGCAGCTGGCCGCTGCCCGTCAGGGCACGCACAAGGTCAAGTCGCGTGGCGAGGTCCGTGGTGGCGGTCGGAAGCCGTACCGCCAGAAGGGCACCGGCCGCGCCCGTCAGGGTTCGACCCGCGCCCCGCAGTTCGCCGGTGGTGGCGTCGTGCACGGTCCCGTGCCGCGTGACTACTCGCAGCGGACCCCGAAGAAGATGAAGGCCGCCGCCCTGCGCGGTGCCCTCTCCGACCGGGCGAACCACTCCCGCATCCACGTCGTCTCCGGCGTGGTCGAGGGTGCTGCCTCCACCAAGGCCGCCAAGACGCTGTTCGGCAAGATCTCGGAGCGCAAGAACCTGCTCCTGGTCGTCGAGCGCTCCGACGAGGCCGCGTGGCTGTCCGCCCGTAACCTGCCCCAGGTGCACATCCTGGAGCCGGGCCAGCTGAACACGTACGACGTGATGCGATCCGACGACGTGGTCTTCACCCAGGCCGCCCTCGAGTCCTTCGTGTCTGGCCCCAAGGCCGCTGACATTGAGGGGAACGAAGCCTGATGGCCGAGATCACCAGCAAGACCTTCACGGACCCGCGCGACATCCTCGTCAAGCCGGTTGTCTCCGAGAAGAGCTACGCGCTGCTCGACGAGAACAAGTACACGTTCATCGTCGCGCCCACCGCCAACAAGACCCAGATCAAGCAGGCCGTCGAGGCGGTCTTCTCGGTCAAGGTCGCCGGGGTCAACACGATCAACCGCCAGGGCAAGCGCAAGCGCACCCGCACCGGTTTCGGCAAGCGTGCCAACACCAAGCGCGCCATCGTGACCCTTGCTGAGGGCAACCGAATCGACATCTTCGGCGGCCCGACCGCCTAACGGCGGTCGAGTCGTCCGATATCGGACGAGGACTGAGAAATGGGTATCCGCAAGTACAAGCCGACGACGCCGGGACGCCGTGGCGCCTCCGTCGCCGACTTCGTCGAGATCACGCGGTCCACGCCGGAGAAGTCGCTGGTCCGCCCGCTGCACAGCAAGGGTGGCCGTAACAACACCGGTCGTGTGACCGTCCGTCACCAGGGTGGTGGCCACAAGCGCGCCTACCGCGTGATCGACTTCCGTCGTCACGACAAGGACGGCGTGCCGGCCAAGGTCGCTCACATCGAGTACGACCCGAACCGCACCGCTCGCATCGCGCTGCTCCACTACGCGGACGGCGAGAAGCGCTACATCATCGCCCCGCGCGGTCTCGCGCAGGGTGACCGGGTGGAGAACGGCCCCACGGCCGACATCAAGCCCGGCAACAACCTGGCCCTCCGCAACATCCCGGTCGGTACCACGATCCACGCGATCGAGCTCCGTCCCGGCGGTGGCGCCAAGTTCGCCCGCTCCGCAGGTGCCTCCGTGCAGCTGCTCGCGAAGGAGGGCACGATGGCCCACCTCCGCATGCCGTCCGGCGAGATCCGCCTGGTCGACGCTCGCTGCCGCGCCACCATCGGTGAGGTCGGCAACGCCGAGCAGTCGAACATCAACTGGGGTAAGGCCGGCCGCAAGCGCTGGCTGGGCGTCCGCCCGACCGTTCGCGGTGTGGCGATGAACCCGGTTGACCACCCGCACGGTGGTGGTGAGGGCAAGACCTCCGGTGGTCGTCACCCGGTCTCCCCGTGGGGTCAGAAGGAGGGTCGTACTCGTTCGCCGAAGAAGGCTTCGAACAAGTACATCGTCCGCCGCCGCAAGACGAACAAGAAGCGCTAGGAGCGGGTTTAGATGCCGCGCAGTCTCAAGAAGGGACCCTTCGTTGACGGCCACCTCGTAAAGAAGGTGGACGCCCAGAACGAAGCCGGTACCAAGAACGTCATCAAGACCTGGTCCCGTCGCTCGATGATCATCCCCAGCATGCTGGGTCACACCATCGCGGTGCACAACGGCAAGACCCACGTCCCGGTGTTCGTCACCGAGTCGATGGTCGGCCACAAGCTCGGCGAGTTCTCGCCGACGCGCACCTTCCGGGGTCACGTCAAGGAAGACCGGAAGTCGAAGCGCCGCTAGTAGCGGATCGCATTCAGACACGTAAGTAACTGAGAGGGACAACCATGGAAGCCAGGGCCCAGGCGCGGTACATCCGCGTTACGCCCATGAAGGCCCGCCGCGTGGTGGACCTGATCCGTGGCATGGATGCCACGGAGGCTCAGGCTGTTCTGCGATTCGCTCCGCAGGCAGCCTCCGTGCCGGTCGGCAAGGTGCTCGACAGCGCCATTGCCAACGCCGCGCACAACTACGACCACACGGACGCCTCCTCGCTGGTCATCAGCGAGGCGTACGTCGACGAGGGCCCGACCCTGAAGCGGTTCCGTCCGCGTGCCCAGGGCCGTGCCTACCGGATCCGCAAGCGGACCAGCCACATCACCGTGGTCGTCAGCAGCAAGGAAGGAACCCGGTAATGGGCCAGAAGGTAAACCCGCACGGGTTCCGGCTCGGCATCACCACCGACTTCAAGTCGCGTTGGTACGCCGACAAGCTGTACAAGGACTACGTCAAGGAAGACGTCGCCATCCGTCGGATGCTGACGTCCGGCATGGAGCGCGCCGGCATCTCGAAGGTTGAGATCGAGCGCACCCGTGACCGTGTCCGCGTGGACATCCACACCGCTCGCCCGGGCATTGTCATCGGTCGCCGTGGCGCCGAGGCCGACAAGATCCGCGGCCAGCTGGAGAAGCTGACCGGCAAGCAGGTTCAGCTGAACATCCTCGAGGTCAAGAACCCCGAGGTCGACGCTCAGCTGGTGGCCCAGGCCGTCGCCGAGCAGCTGTCCTCCCGCGTCTCCTTCCGTCGGGCCATGCGCAAGAGCATGCAGTCCGCCATGAAGGCCGGCGCCAAGGGCATCAAGATCCAGTGTGGTGGCCGTCTCGGCGGCGCCGAGATGTCCCGCTCGGAGTTCTACCGCGAGGGTCGTGTGCCGCTGCACACGCTGCGCGCGAACGTCGAGTACGGCTTCTTCGAGGCCAAGACGACCTTCGGCCGCATCGGCGTGAAGGTCTGGATCTACAAGGGCGACGTCAAGAACATCGCCGAGGTCCGCGCCGAGAACGCTGCTGCCCGCGCCGGCAACCGCCCGGCCCGTGGTGGCGCTGACCGCCCGGCCCGTGGTGGCCGCGGTGGCGAGCGTGGCGGTCGCGGTCGCAAGCCGCAGCAGGCTCCCGCTGCCGAGGCCCCCAAGGCCGACGCCGCCGCCGCTCCGGCTGCTGAGAGCACCGGAACGGAGGCCTGACCGAAATGCTGATCCCCCGTAGGGTCAAGCACCGCAAGCAGCACCACCCGAAGCGCAGCGGTATGTCCAAGGGTGGCACGCAGGTTGCGTTCGGCGAGTACGGCATTCAGGCCCTCACCCCGGCCTACGTGACCAACCGCCAGATCGAGGCCGCGCGTATCGCGATGACCCGCCACATCAAGCGTGGCGGCAAGGTCTGGATCAACATCTACCCGGACCGCCCGCTCACGAAGAAGCCTGCCGAGACCCGCATGGGTTCCGGTAAGGGTTCTCCGGAGTGGTGGATCGCGAACGTCAAGCCCGGTCGGGTGATGTTCGAGCTGTCCTACCCGAACGAGAAGATCGCGCGTGAAGCCCTGACTCGTGCGGCCCACAAGCTGCCGATGAAGTGCAAGATCGTTAAGCGCGAGGCAGGTGAGCTGTGATGTCGGCCGGTACCAAGGCGTCCGAGCTGCGCGAGCTGGGCAACGAGGAGCTTGTCGCCAAGCTCCGCGAGGCCAAGGAAGAGCTGTTCAACCTCCGCTTCCAGGCGGCCACGGGTCAGCTCGAGAACCACGGCCGTCTGCGGGCGGTCCGTAAGGACATCGCCCGTATCTACACCCTCATGCGCGAGCGTGAGCTCGGCATTGAGACGGTGGAGAACGCCTGATGAGCGAGAACAACGTGACTGAGAACGAGCGCAACGCCCGCAAGGTGCGTGAGGGCCTGGTCGTCAGCGACAAGATGGACAAGACCGTCGTCGTCGCCGTTGAAGACCGCGTCAAGCACGCGCTGTACGGCAAGATCATCCGCCGTACGAACAAGCTCAAGGCTCACGACGAGCAGAACCAGGCCGGCGTCGGCGACCGCGTTCTCCTCATGGAGACGCGCAAGCTGTCCGCCACGAAGCACTGGCGTGTCGTCGAGATCCTCGAGAAGGCCAAGTAATTCCCGTCAGGGAACTGCGAAGGTAAGCAATCCCTCCTAGGGGGACTCCCTAGGAATCGTTCCGCCAGGCTCGGCGGGGGCCCCACTCACCGTGGTGCCCCCGCCGGGAACCGGCAGACAATCAGGAGATAGACGTGATCCAGCAGGAGTCGCGACTTCGTGTTGCCGACAACACTGGTGCGAAGGAGATCCTTTGCATCCGTGTTCTCGGTGGCTCGGGTCGCCGCTACGCGGGCATCGGTGACGTCATCGTCGCCACCGTCAAGGACGCGATCCCCGGTGGCAACGTGAAGAAGGGTGACGTCGTCAAGGCGGTCATCGTTCGCACCGTCAAGGAGCGCCGCCGCCAGGACGGCTCGTACATCCGCTTCGACGAGAACGCCGCCGTCATTCTGAAGAACGACGGCGACCCTCGCGGCACCCGTATCTTCGGCCCGGTCGGCCGTGAGCTGCGCGAGAAGAAGTTCATGAAGATCATCTCGCTCGCGCCGGAGGTGCTGTAAGCATGAAGATCAAGAAGGGCGACCTGGTCCAGGTCATCACCGGTAAGGACAAGGGCAAGCAGGGCAAGGTCATCGCGGCCTACCCGACCGAGTCCCGCGTCCTCGTCGAGGGTGTCAACCGGGTCAAGAAGCACACGAAGGCCGGCCCGAACCAGGCCGGTGGCATCGTGACCACCGAGGCCCCGGTCCACGTGAGCAACGTTCAGCTCGTCGTGGAGAAGGACGGCAAGAAGGTCGTCACCCGCGTCGGTTACCGCTTCGACGACAACGGCAACAAGGTTCGCGTTGCCAAGCGCACGGGTGAGGACATCTGATGGCTACCACTCCGCGTCTGAAGACGAAGTACCGCGAGGACATCGCGGGCAAGCTGCGTGACGAGTTCAAGTACGAGAACGTCATGCAGGTTCCCGGCCTCGTGAAGATCGTGGTCAACATGGGTGTCGGCGACGCCGCCCGTGACTCGAAGCTGATCGATGGCGCGATCCGCGACCTCACCACGATCACCGGTCAGAAGCCGGCCGTCACCAAGGCCCGCAAGTCCATCGCGCAGTTCAAGCTGCGTGAGGGTCAGCCGATCGGTGCCCACGTCACGCTCCGTGGCGACCGCATGTGGGAGTTCCTGGACCGCACCCTGTCGCTGGCGCTGCCGCGCATCCGCGACTTCCGCGGCCTGTCCCCGAAGCAGTTCGACGGCCGTGGCAACTACACCTTCGGTCTCACGGAGCAGGTCATGTTCCACGAGATCGACCAGGACAAGATCGACCGCGTCCGGGGTATGGACATCACCGTGGTCACCACGGCGACCAACGACGACGAGGGCCGTGCCCTTCTGCGTCACCTCGGCTTCCCGTTCAAGGAGGCGTAAGCGAGATGGCGAAGAAGGCTCTCATCGCGAAGGCTGCCCGCAAGCCCAAGTTCGGTGTGCGTGGGTACACCCGCTGCCAGCGCTGCGGTCGCCCCCACTCCGTGTACCGCAAGTTCGGCCTGTGCCGCGTGTGCCTTCGTGAGATGGCTCACCGTGGCGAGCTGCCGGGCGTGACCAAGAGCTCCTGGTAATTCCCCTTCGCCCTTTGGGCGTTGGTGAATGACCGGAGTCTCTCGGTAAGCACTGGGTTGGCGGCCGCCCGTCCCCGCATGGCTTAGGCTAGTGGGGTTGGGCGTCCGCCGCCCGTACGACTTACTACGCCGCAGGTCCACCGCACCGCACCCGCCTCGTCTCGGTTCGAGGAGAGGGATGGCGCACCAGGAAACCCCGGCGAGAGAGGCCGAAGGCCAATTCATGACCATGACTGATCCGATCGCAGACATGCTCACGCGTCTGCGTAACGCGAACTCGGCGTACCACGACACCGTGACGATGCCGCACAGCAAGATCAAGTCGCACATCGCGGAAATCCTCCAGCAGGAGGGCTTCATCACCGGCTGGAAGGTCGAGGACGCCGAGGTCGGCAAGAACCTCGTTCTCGACCTGAAGTTCGGTCCGAACCGTGAGCGCTCCATCGCGGGCATCAAGCGGATCTCGAAGCCGGGCCTCCGGGTTTACGCGAAGTCCACCAACCTGCCGAAGGTCCTCGGTGGCCTGGGCGTGGCGATCATCTCCACGTCCCACGGTCTCCTGACCGGCCAGCAGGCAGGCAAGAAGGGCGTAGGTGGGGAAGTCCTCGCCTACGTCTGGTAGTCGGGAACGGAGGAATAGCTAATGTCGCGTATTGGCAAGCTGCCTATCCAGGTTCCCGCCGGCGTGGACGTCACCATCGACGGGCGCACGGTCACGGTCAAGGGTTCCAAGGGCACCCTGACCCACACCGTCGCCGCGCCGATCGAGATCGTTAAGGGCGAGGACGGCGTTCTGAACGTCACCCGTCCGAACGACGAGCGTCAGAACAAGGCCCTGCACGGCCTGTCCCGCACGCTGGTGGCCAACATGATCACCGGTGTGACCCAGGGTTACGTGAAGGCGCTCGAGATCAGCGGTGTCGGTTACCGCGTGGCCGCGAAGGGCTCCTCGCTGGAGTTCCAGCTCGGTTACAGCCACCCGATCCTGATCGAGGCGCCCGAGGGCATCTCGTTCAAGGTCGAGTCGCCGACCAAGTTCGCGGTCGAGGGCATCGACAAGCAGAAGGTCGGCGAGGTCGCCGCCAACATCCGCAAGCTTCGCAAGCCCGACCCGTACAAGGCCAAGGGCGTGAAGTACGCGGGCGAGGTCATCCGCCGCAAGGTCGGAAAGGCTGGTAAGTAAGCCATGGCATACGGTGTGAAGATCGCCAAGGGCGACGCTTACAAGCGCGCTGCTAAGGCGCGTCGCCACCTGCGCATCCGCAAGAGCGTGTCGGGTACGGCGGAGCGTCCGCGCCTCGTCGTGACGCGTTCGAACCGCGGTATCACCGCTCAGGTCATCGATGACCTCAAGGGTCACACCCTGGCGTCGGCGTCCCACCTGGACACGTCGATCCGCGGTGGCGAGGGCTCGAAGTCCGCGCAGGCCCAGCAGGTCGGCGCCCTGGTCGCCGAGCGCGCCAAGGCCGCCGGTGTCGAGACCGTCGTGTTCGACCGTGGTGGCAACAGGTACGCCGGGCGCATTGCCGCTCTGGCTGACGCCGCCCGCGAAGCCGGGCTGAAGTTCTAAGCCCCGGTTCCGGGACTAACGGACGTAACAGAGAGAGGTATTCCAATGGCTGGACCCCAGCGCCGCGGCAGCGGTGCCGGTGGCGGCGAGCGGCGGGACCGGAAGGGCCGCGACGGTGGCGCTGCCGCCGCCGAGAAGACCGCGTACGTTGAGCGCGTAGTCGCGATCAACCGCGTCGCCAAGGTTGTCAAGGGTGGTCGCCGCTTCAGCTTCACCGCGCTGGTCGTGGTGGGCGACGGTGACGGCACCGTGGGTGTCGGTTACGGCAAGGCCAAGGAGGTGCCGGCCGCCATCGCCAAGGGTGTTGAGGAGGCCAAGAAGCACTTCTTCAAGGTCCCCCGTATCCAGGGCACCATCCCGCACCCGATCCAGGGCGAGAAGGCTGCGGGCGTCGTCCTGCTCAAGCCGGCTTCCCCCGGTACCGGTGTGATCGCCGGTGGCCCGGTGCGCGCCGTTCTCGAGTGCGCCGGCGTTCACGACATCCTGTCGAAGTCGCTCGGCTCCGACAACGCGATCAACATCGTGCACGCGACCGTGGCGGCCCTCAAGGGCCTGCAGCGTCCCGAGGAGATCGCGGCTCGCCGTGGTCTGCCGCTCGAGGACGTCGCCCCCGCGGCTCTCCTTCGTGCGCGTGCCGGGGCGGGTGCGTAATGGCCCGCCTCAAGATCACGCAGACGAAGTCGTACATCGGCAGCAAGCAGAACCACCGTGACACGCTGCGTTCGCTCGGGCTCAAGCGCCTGAACGACGTGGTCGTCAAGGAGGACCGCCCCGAGTTCCGCGGAATGGTGCACACCGTCCGCCACCTCGTGACGGTCGAGGAGGTCGACTGACATGGCGGAGAACAACCCGCTGAAGGTCCACAACCTCCGTCCCGCCCCGGGCGCCAAGACCGCCAAGACCCGTGTGGGTCGTGGTGAGGCGTCGAAGGGTAAGACGGCCGGTCGTGGTACGAAGGGTACGAAGGCCCGTTACCAGGTTCCGGAGCGCTTCGAGGGTGGCCAGATGCCCCTCCACATGCGTCTTCCGAAGCTGAAGGGCTTCAAGAACCCGTTCCGCACCGAGTACCAGGTCGTGAACCTGGACAAGCTCACCGCGCTCTACCCGCAGGGTGGCGAGGTCACGGTGGCCGATCTGGTCGCCAAGGGTGCGGTTCGCAAGAACCAGCTCGTCAAGGTCCTGGGCCAGGGCGAGATCACCGTGGCGCTGCAGGTGACGGTCGACGCCGTCTCCGGCTCCGCCAAGGAGAAGATCGCCGCCGCGGGCGGCACCGTCACCGAGCTCGTCTGAGACGACTCGTTGGCTTGAACATCCGACCGGGGATGCTCCTTTTTGGAGCATCCCCGGTTGGTCGTTCCTAGGGGGCCATGGTCGCCGGTAAGGTGGCGTCTACTGTCTAGAGTGCGTGCGGTATGCCCGTGTGCTCTCTGGGTGGGCCCTTATCCAGTCGAACCTCAAGACCGTCACCTCTGACGCACGTGCGCGGGGGTCGCAGGAGGCACCGTGCTCACCGCGTTCGCCCAGGCGTTCAAGACGCCTGACCTGCGCAAGAAGCTGCTCTTCACACTCGCCATCATCATCATCTACCGATTTGGCGCGCACATCCCGGTTCCCGGTGTCAGCTACAAGAACGTGCAGCTGTGCATCGACCAGGCCCAGAACGGTGGCCTGCTGGGTCTGATGCAGATGTTCAGTGGCGGTGCCCTGCTGCAGATCACCATCTTCGCGCTCGGCATCATGCCGTACATCACCGCGAGCATCATCCTGCAGCTGCTGACCGTGGTGATCCCGCGTCTGGAGGCCCTCAAGAAGGAGGGTCAGGCCGGTACCGCGAAGATCACGCAGTACACGCGTTACCTGACGGTCGCCCTCGCGATCCTCCAGGGCACCGGCCTCGTCGCCACCGCCCGTACCGGCTCGCTCTTCAGCGGCTGCTCCGTGGCGAACCAGATCGTTCCGAACGACTCGATCTTCACCACCGCCACCATGGTCATCACCATGACCGCGGGCACCTGCATGGTCATGTGGCTCGGCGAGCTCATCACCGACCGCGGCATCGGCAACGGCATGTCGATCCTGATGTTCATCTCGATCGCCGCCGGCTTCCCGGGCCAGCTCTGGGCCATCAAGACCAGCGGCAAGCTGGCCAAGGGCTGGATCGAGTTCGGCACCGTCATCCTCATCGGCTTCGTGATGGTGGCCCTCGTGGTCTTCGTCGAGCAGGCCCAGCGACGGATCCCGGTGCAGTACGCGAAGCGCATGATCGGCCGCCGTTCCTACGGTGGTACGTCCACGTACATCCCGCTCAAGGTGAACCAGGCGGGTGTGATCCCCGTCATCTTCGCCTCGTCGCTGCTCTACATCCCGGCGCTCGTCGCGCAGTTCTCGAACTCGACGGCCGGCTGGAAGACCTGGATCGAGTCGCACTTCGTCAAGGGCGACCACCCGTACTACATCGCCGCCTACTTCCTCCTGATCGTGTTCTTCGCCTTCTTCTACGTGGCGATCTCGTTCAACCCCGAGGAAGTCGCCGACAACATGAAGAAGTATGGTGGCTTCATCCCGGGTATCCGGGCTGGTCGACCTACTGCCGAGTATCTGAGCTACGTGCTCAACCGGATCACTTGGCCGGGCTCGCTGTATCTGGGTCTGATCGCTCTTGTGCCGACGATGGCGTTGGCGGGCTTCGGTGGTGCCAACCAGAACTTCCCGTTCGGCGGCACCAGCATCCTCATCATCGTGGGTGTCGGTCTCGAGACCGTGAAGCAGATCGAGAGCCAGCTCCAGCAGCGCAATTACGAAGGGTTCCTCCGCTGATGCGAATCGTCCTCGTCGGACCGCCCGGGGCCGGCAAGGGAACGCAGGCCGCGTTCCTTGCCAAGAACCTGGACATCCCGCACATCTCCACGGGTGACCTGTTCCGTGCCAACATCTCCAAGGGCACCGAGCTGGGCCTGAAGGCGAAGGCGTTCATGGACGCCGGCGACCTCGTCCCGGACGAGGTGACCATCGGGATGGCCAAGGACCGCATGGAGCAGCCGGACGCCGTGAACGGCTTCCTGCTCGACGGGTTCCCGCGCAACGTGGCCCAGGCCGAAGCTCTTGACGAGGCCCTCAAGGCCGACGGCATGCAGCTGGACGCGGTCCTGGACCTTGAGGTCCCCGAGGACGAGGTCGTGAAGCGGATCGCGGGCCGCCGCGTCTGCCGTACCGACTCCGCGCACGTCTTCCACGTGACGTACAACGCTCCGAAGACCGAGGGCGTCTGCGACACCTGCGGCGGCGAGCTGTTCCAGCGCCCGGACGACTCCGAGGAGACGGTCCGCCGGCGCCTGGAGGTCTACCACAAGCAGACCGAGCCGATCATCGACTACTACCGGGCCCAGGACCTGGTGGCGACGATCTCGGCGCTCGGCAAGGTGGACGAGGTCACGGCGCGTGCCATGGAAGCCCTGAAGAAGTAACCAGTCGCCGGCTCCGGCCGGACTGGAGCGATACGGCCGCGGTTCCCCGGGAGGGGTGCCGCGGCCGTATCGTTGTATCGATCCCCGTACTCGATGGAAAGGCCGCGGCCACGATGGTGCAGATCAAGACCCCCGAGCAGATCGCGAAGATGCGCGAGGCGGGGCTGGTCGTCGCGGCCATCCACGCGGCGACCCGCGAGGTCGCCGTGCCCGGCGCGACCACCCGGGACCTGGACGAGGCGGCCCGCAAGGTGATCGCCGACCACGGCGCGAAGTCGAACTTCCTCGGCTACGGCGGCTTCCCCGCGACCATCTGCACCTCGGTCAACGAGGTCGTGGTCCACGGCATCCCCGACGAGAAGACCGTCCTGAAGGACGGCGACCTCATCTCCATCGACTGCGGCGCGATCGTCGACGGCTGGCACGGCGACGCCGCGTACACCGCCTTCGTCGGCACCGGTCACGCCCCGGAGCTCGTCGAGCTGTCCCGGGTGACGGAGGAGTCGATGTGGGCCGGCATCGCCGCCATGCGCGTCGGCGCCCGTCTGGTCGACGTCTCGCGCGCGATCGAGACGTACATCAAGCGCCAGCCGCGTCCGGCCATGGGCGACCACAGCCTCGGCCGCTACGGGATCATCGAGGACTACGGCGGCCACGGCATCGGCACCGAGATGCACATGGACCCGCACCTGCTGAACTACGTCGCCCGCAAGCGCGGCAAGGGCCCGAAGCTGGTCCCCGGCTTCTGCCTGGCGATCGAGCCGATGATCTCCCTCGGCACCCCGAAGACCGAGGTCCTCGCCGACGACTGGACCGTCATCACGACGGACGGCACCTGGTCCTCGCACTGGGAGCACAGCGTCGCGGTGACCGAGGAGGGCCCGCTGGTCCTCACCGCGGTCGACGGCGGCAAGGCGAAGCTGGCGGAGCTGGGCATCACGGCGGCGCCGGACCCGCTCGCGTAACGCCGTGCGGCCCTCCGGGATGTCCCGGGGGGCCCGCGTAATGATCTTCAGGCTGGGGCAGACTGTCCGGATTCGTATTTTCCAGGTGGCTGGCGTAGACTGACGCGTCGGCTCTCGTATACCCGTGTGTCCGCACCCGGCGGCGAGAGTCGATCAAGGTAGCCGATTCGAAGGGCGAAGCGTGGCCAAGAAGCAAGGTGCCATCGAAATCGAGGGCACCGTGATCGAGTCCCTGCCGAACGCCATGTTCAAGGTGGAGCTCCAGAACGGTCACAAGGTCCTCGCGCACATCTCCGGAAAGATGCGGATGCACTACATCCGAATCCTCCCGGACGACCGGGTCGTCGTGGAGCTGTCTCCGTACGACCTGACGCGTGGCCGGATCGTCTACCGGTACAAGTAGATCTTGCCCGCACCCCGCCTCCGTGCGCGGGTGATGGCACTGACCCGGAGAACCTCACATCCCATGAAGGTCAAGCCGAGCGTCAAGAAGATCTGCGACAAGTGCAAGGTGATCCGCCGCCACGGCCGGGTCATGGTCATCTGCGACAACCTGCGCCACAAGCAGCGCCAGGGCTGACGCACGCCGACCGACCTGCATTTCGCAGTCTTCGCGCGACGCATAGCAATACGTACATACGCAGAACCCGTCGGGCCGTGATCCACGGCTGACGGCACCTCCGGCGGGGGCCGGGGACCCGACCTGTACCTGATACGGCAGCCGGGAGTGGTTCTGCAGCAGACCCCCGAGAACACAGGAGCCATTGAATGGCACGCGTTTCCGGTGTTGACATCCCGCGCGAAAAGCGTGTGGTGGTCGCACTCACCTACGTCTTCGGTATCGGGCGTACCCGGTCCGAGGAGATTCTCGCCGCGACCGGCGTGAACCCGTCCACCCGTGTCCGCGACCTTGCCGAGGAAGACCTCGTCAAGATCCGCGAGTACGTGGACGCCAACCTCCAGACCGAGGGTGACCTCCGCCGCGAGATCGCCGCCGACATCCGCCGCAAGGTCGAGATCGGCTGCTACCAGGGCCTGCGCCACCGTCGTGGCCTGCCCGTCCGCGGTCAGCGCACCAGCACGAACGCTCGTACCCGCAAGGGCCCGCGTCGCGCCATCGCCGGTAAGAAGAAGCCGGGCAAGAAGTAGTCCTCAGCGGACGCTTGACCAAGCGGTCTTCGCTGTAGGACCGACCACCTCCCGTAGGAGTAAGAGATGCCCCCCAAGGGTCGTCAGGGCGCTGCCAAGAAGGTGCGCCGCAAGGAAAAGAAGAACGTCGCTCACGGCCACGCGCACATCAAGAGCACGTTCAACAACACGATCGTCTCGATCACGGACCCGTCCGGCAACGTGATCTCCTGGGCCTCCGCCGGCCACGTCGGCTTCAAGGGCTCGCGCAAGTCCACCCCGTTCGCCGCGCAGATGGCCGCCGAGTCGGCCGCTCGCCGCGCGCAGGAGCACGGCATGCGCAAGGTCGACGTCTTCGTCAAGGGTCCCGGCTCCGGCCGTGAGACCGCGATCCGTTCCCTCCAGGCCACCGGCCTCGAGGTGGGCTCGATCCAGGACGTCACCCCCACCCCGCACAACGGCTGCCGTCCGCCGAAGCGCCGCCGCGTCTGACCTCGGTCAGGTCGTAGCGGACGCACTTGTGCGTTCTTGAGTGTCCGGGCGGTACGGCTCCCCAGGAGCGGTGCCGCCCGTACCCTTGCTGTATCAGCGGACGTCAAATAGTGGGCGTCCTCGACTGAAGGAAACGAAGACATGCTTATCGCTCAGCGTCCCTCGCTGACCGAAGAGGTCGTCGACGAGTTCCGCTCCCGGTTCGTCATCGAGCCGCTGGAGCCGGGCTTCGGCTACACCCTCGGCAACTCGCTCCGCCGCACCCTGCTCTCGTCGATCCCGGGCGCCGCTGTCACCAGCATCCGCGTCGACGGTGTCCTGCACGAGTTCACCACCGTGCCGGGTGTGAAGGAAGACGTCACCGACATCATCCTGAACATCAAGCAGCTGGTCGTCTCCTCGGAGCACGACGAGCCGGTCGTGATGTACCTGCGCAAGCAGGGCCCGGGTCTGGTCACCGCCGCCGACATCGCGCCGCCGGCCGGTGTCGAGGTGCACAACCCCGACCTCGTCCTCGCCACGCTCAACGGCAAGGGCAAGCTGG
>NZ_JBEYZX010000052.1:0-45041 GCF_040646255.1 Streptomyces sp. NPDC046203
CTCTCCCTCCGGTCGTGTGCCCGAACCGGCCGACGTGCGGACCGTCGGCCTCGTTCCGCGTCCAGCATGGAACACCGGATGACTTACGTCGGCGGCCACGGCCGTCCGCCGTTGTCACGCGCGCGTTCCCCGGGGCACGCGCGCGCGTGTGGTGCGGGTCGACGCCCACGGGGGTCAGCTCGTACGGGTCAGCCGTACGGGTCGGCTTGTCCGGGTCAGCTCCAGGTGGCGACGACGTACCCGACCCCGTAGGGGGCGTCCTCGTACAGCAGCCGCCCCGCGAGGTCCGTGCCCTCGGCGGCGCCCGCGAGCACCTGCCAGGGGGCCCGTCCGGCCGCCTTCAGCTCACTCCCCAGACCGGCGTCCAGTGCCAGCAGAGCGGCCGTGTCGGCCGTACCCAGCGCCCGCGCGGCGGCCGCGTCGAATGCCTCGGCGCGTTCGTCCAGGTAACCGGGCGCCTTGACCGTGCGGCAGGCGCTGCCGTCACCCATGACGAGCAGGGCGACCCGCTCCGCCGACCCGGCGATCTCCCGTCCGGTCTCCGCGCATCGGACGGCCTGCGCCGACTCCGCGACGCCGAGCCCCTCCACCGGGGCGCCGGACCAGTTGGTGTGGCCGAGCAGCCAGGCGGCGACGGAGAGCGAGGCGGGCAGCGGACGCTCGCCCCCGGACCCGCTGCCGAGGCGTACGGACAGATCGACTCCGAACGCGGCGAACGAGCCCGCCGAACCGCCCGGGAAGCCGCCCCGCGCGCCCTCGACAGCGGGGCCGACGACCACGAGCCGGTCGGGGCGGGCGGCGGCGAGCACGCCGAGCGCGTCGGAACAGGCCGTACGCGCGTCGGCGAGCTCCGACGCGGCACCGGCCGCGACGGCGGGCACGAGGAGCGGGGGGCAGGGACAGACGGCGGCGGCGACAAGCATGATCCGCAGCCTACTGCGCCAGGGCGCTACCAGGCCGGGTGCCGGTCCTTTGGCGTTCCGTCCGGCTCGGCCGAGTCGTACACCAGCTCGGCCAGGCTGAGGACGGTCTCTGTAGCGGACACCCTCCCCTTCACCCGGACGAGATAGCTGTCGCTCTCGCCCATCCGGTACACCTGACGCCGCTTCTCCCGCATCGGCCCGCGGAAGGTGAGAGCCACCTGCCGCAGTGCCTCCTCGGCCTGCTCCCGGTCGCCGGTCACTTCCGCGACGAGATCGGTCCTGTAGGGGTCGGCTCCAGTGCCGTACCTCGCCACGATGAGCCAGTGCCCCATGCGGTCCCCCCGCTGATGAGTGAGTGGTGCACGCGTGGGTGTACGCGTGCGTCAGTGACTCCCGCACGCCGGCGCGTCCGCCACCGGCAGCGGCTCCGGGACGCCGATCTTCGGCAGACCCAGCAGCACCCCGGCCGGCTTCGGCTCGGGCGCGGCGGTGCGCTTCTCCCAGGCGTCACCCGCGCGGGTGCGGCGCACGGCGGCGACCGGGCCCTCGGCGAGGAGGTGGTGCGGGGCGGCGTAGGTGATCTCGACGGTCACGACGTCGCCGGGGCGCACGTCCTCGTCGGGCTTGGTGAAGTGGACGAGCCGGTTGTCGGGAGCGCGGCCGGAGAGGCGGTGCGTCTCGCCGTCCTTGCGTCCCTCGCCCTCGGCGACCATGACGTCGAGGGTGCGGCCGACCTGCTTCTTGTTCTCGTCCCAGGAGATCTCCTCCTGGAGGGCGACCAGGCGCTCGTAGCGGGCCTGCACGACCTCCTTGGGGATCTGGTCCTCCATGGTGGCGGCCGGGGTGCCGGGGCGCTTGGAGTACTGGAACGTGAACGCGCTCGCGAAACGGGCCTCGCGCACCACGTGCATGGTCTGCTCGAAGTCCTCCTCGGTCTCGCCGGGGAAGCCCACGATGATGTCGGTGGAGATGGCGGCGTGCGGGATGGCTGCGCGCACCTTCTCGATGATCCCGAGGAAGCGGTCCTGGCGGTACGAGCGGCGCATCGCCTTCAGGACGGTGTCCGAGCCGGACTGGAGCGGCATGTGCAGCTGCGGCATGACGTTCGGCGTCTCGGCCATGGCGGCGATGACGTCGTCGGTGAAGTCGCGCGGGTGCGGGGAGGTGAAGCGGACCCGCTCCAGGCCCTCGATGTCGCCGCAGGCGCGCAGCAGCTTGCTGAAGGCCTCGCGGTCGCCCATGTCGGAGCCGTAGGCGTTGACGTTCTGGCCGAGCAGGGTGATCTCGGAGACGCCCTCGCCGACCAGGGCCTCGATCTCGGCGAGGATGTCGCCGGGCCGGCGGTCCTTCTCCTTGCCGCGCAGCGCCGGGACGATACAGAAGGTGCAGGTGTTGTTGCAGCCGACGGAGATCGACACCCAGGCGGCGTACGCGGACTCGCGGCGGGTCGGCAGCGTCGACGGGAACGCCTCCAGCGACTCCGCGATCTCGACCTGTGCCTCCTCCTGGACGCGGGCGCGCTCCAGCAGGACCGGCAGCTTGCCGATGTTGTGGGTGCCGAAGACCACGTCGACCCAGGGGGCCCGCTTGACGATGGTGTCGCGGTCCTTCTGGGCGAGGCAGCCGCCGACGGCGATCTGCATGCCGGGGCGGGCGGCCTTCTTCGGCGCGAGGTGGCCGAGGTTGCCGTAGAGCTTGTTGTCGGCGTTCTCGCGGACCGCGCAGGTGTTGAAGACCACGACGTCGGCATCGCCGTCGGCGGTCTCGGAGGCCCGTACGTAGCCGGCGTCCTCAAGGAGGCCGGAGAGCCGCTCGGAGTCGTGGACGTTCATCTGGCACCCGTAGGTGCGTACTTCATAGGTTCGCTGGACGTCCACTGTCTGGCTCCGGTCGCTGCTGGTCATGCGACAAGGGTATGCGGTGCCGGGCGCTGCCCCGTCCGGAGCGGCCGGGCGGGGGCGGGGCCGCTCCGCGGGACCGGCGTACACCGCGCGGCGCGCCCCCGGTACGACCCCGGTGCGGTCCCGATACGACGCCGGTGCGGTCCCGATACGACCCCGCCCGGGCAGCTCCTCCGCCGAGCCGGGGTTCGTCAGGTCGGCCCCGGCGCCTCGGCCGTACGCGGGGCCGGACCCCCGCTTTCCGCCGTCCTCCCGCAAGCCCGTCCGTCCGTGTGAACGGGCGGGCGGGCGGTATCACGGGCTGACGAAATCCGGCCATGTCGCCACCCTCACATCGGGGCCGTACGGCCCTTCTCATCAGGGCATATGCCACTTCGATCACCCGCCCCGCCCACTACCTCCCTCCGTCCCACCCTGGTCAGAAACGGGGCCCGGCTGGCAGGATCGCCAGGTGTTCGCCTCCCTGCCCCGTTCCGTCCGCCGCCGCGTCCTCCCTCTCGCGGTGGCGCTTCTGGCGCTGGCCGGACTACTGGTGGGATGGCTGGTTCCTTTCGGTTCGAAGTCGCCGAGCGGGCACATCACCTTCAGTACGGGCGTCCCCACGGGCGTCTACCAGCGGTACGGGGAGCTGCTCCAGCAGGCCCTCGACCGCGATCTGCCTCATGTCTCGATATCCCTGACGAACAGCGAGGGGTCCCAGCAGAACCTGGCTCGGCTCGCGTCCGGTGAGGCCGACTTCACCGTGGCGACAGCGGACGCCGTGGCCCAGTACCAGCGGGACCGCAAACCCGGCTTCGAACGGCTGCGCGGCTGCGCCCGGCTGTACGACGACTACATCCAGCTGGTCGTCCCCAAGGGCTCACCCGTCCAGTCGGTGGCGGATCTGCGCGGGCTGCGCGTCGGCGTCGGCCAGTCGGGATCGGGGGTGCGGCTGATCGCCGACCGGGTCCTCGCGGCGGCCGGGCTCACCCCGGATGTGGGCATCACACCCGTCCCGGCCGGCATCGACACGATGCCGAGCCTGCTGGAACGCCGCGAGATCGACGCGTTCTTCTGGTCGGGCGGGCTGCCCACCCAGGCCGTCCAGGCACTGTCCGAGCGGCTTCCGGTACGGCTGGTGCCGCTGGACGCGGCCCTGGCGCGGAGCCTGCACGACGTGGGCGAGTCCACCCGCTTCTACCGCACGGCGGTGATGCCGGGCGACGCCTACGCGCTCGCCCAGAACGGCAACCCGGTGGAGACCCTGGCCGTGGCGAACATCCTCGTCACCACCGACGCGGCCGACCCCGACCTGGTGGAGGGCTTCACCCGCACGGTGATCGGCAGCCGGGACGGGATCGGCAGCAAGGTGCACCCGGCCCAGCTGGTGGATCTGCGGACCGCGATCTACACCGAGCCGCTGCCGCTGCACGAGGGCGCACAGCGTTACTACCGCTCCGTGAAGCCCTGAAGCCCTGAGGCCTTGAGGCCTTGAGGCCCGGAAACCCGGAAGCCCCACAACCAGGCACCCACGAAAACCCCTGAGCCCCCTGCCCCGGACTACTCCTGCTCCCCGTCCGCTCCCCCGGGAAGCTCGCCGCGCGGATCCTCCCTCGGGACGCGGACGGTGACCTTCAGACCGTGCGGCGTGTGCGGGGCGTACGCGATCGTGCCCTCGCCCGCCGCGAGCAGCACCCGCGCGATGGACAGACCGAGCCCGGAACCGCTGATGTTCTGGTGCCGGCCGGAGCGCCAGAAGCGGTCGCCGACCCGCTCCAGTTCCTCCTCCGTGAGACCGGGCCCGTGGTCGGCGATCTCGATCTCGACGGTCCGGCCGTCCTGTGCGAGCCGGGTGACGACGGTGACGTCCTCACCCTCCGGGGTGAACTTCAGCGCGTTGTCGATCACCGCGTCGAGCGCGCTGGAGAGCGCCACCGGGTCCGCCCAGGCCGCCAGGGCCGCGAGGTCGGCCTCGATCCGTACGCCCTTGTCCTCGGCGACCGGACGCCAGGAGGCGACCCGTTCGGCGGTGAGCGCGCCGATGTCGGTGAGCCGCAGATCGGCGGCGGTGTGCTCGGCGAGGGCCAGGTCGAGCAGGTCGTCGAGCACCCGGGCGAGCCGCTTGCCCTCGGTGCGGACGGAGGCGATCTCCTCGTTGTCCTCGGGAAGTTCGAGCGCGAGCAGCTCGATGCGCAGCAGCAGCGCGGAGAGCGGGTTGCGCAGCTGGTGCGAGGCGTCGGCGACGAAGGCCCGCTGCTGTTCGAGGACTTCCTCGACGTTGTCGGCCATCTCGTTGAAGGAGCGGGCGAGGCGGCGCAGTTCGGGCGGGCCGCCGGCGGCGGCGACCCGGGAATTCATCCGGCCGGTCGCGATGTCGTGGGTGGCGGCGTCGAGGATCCGCACCGGGCGCAGCACCCATCCGGTGAGCCGGAAGGCGGCGCCGACCGCGAGCAGCATGGCCGCGACCTCGCCGACGAAGATCAGCAGCCAGCCGTGCAGGACGCGCGCACGCAGTTCGCCGGTGGGCGAGTCGGTGACGACGACGGCGACGACATCGCCGTCCCGGACCACCGGGGAGGCGATGATCAGCCGCGCGTCGCTCTGCCAGGGCCAGACCTGCGGCGGGTCGTGGCTGCGGCGGCCGAGCAGGGCCTCGTTGAAGGCGCGCCGGCCTTCCCCGTCGTAGGGGACGACCCAGTCCTCGGGCGCGGCGGCCATGGCGCGGTTGTCGCGGTAGAAGATGCCGGCCCGGATGTCGTACACGTCGTGGTAGCTGGCGAGTTCGCCGCTCAGGGTGGTGCGCCGCTCGTCGGGCCCGAAGCGGCGCTCGCTGACGAACTGGGCGAGCGCGGCGAAGCGGGCGGCGTCGTCGAGCCGGTCGACGACCACCCGCTGCTGCTCGGCGGCGGCGTTCCCGGCGGCCAGCGGGAAGCCGAGGGCGAGCAGCACACCGGCCATCAGGACGATCAGCAGGGGCAGGAGTCGGGTGCGCACGGGCGGGCCGGGGCAGGGTGGTTACGCGGCGGGCGCGACCAGGCGGTAGCCGACGCCCCGCACGGTCTCGATCAGGGCGGGCAGGCGCAGCTTCGAGCGCAGGGAGGCGACATGGACCTCCAGCGTGCGGCCGGTGCCCTCCCAGTTGGTGCGCCAGACCTCGCTGATGATCTGCTCGCGGCGGAAGACCACGCCGGGCCGCTGGGCGAGCAGCGCCAGCAGGTCGAACTCCTTGCGGGTGAGCGGGACGGTGTCGCCGCCGACGCTGACCCGGCGGGTGGGCAGCTCGACGGTGACGTTGCCAAGGCGCAGCACGCCCTCGTCGGCGCCCGTCCCGGCCTCCTCGCCGGTGGTGCTGCGCCGGCTGACGGCATGGATCCGGGCCAGCAGTTCGCCGGTGTCGTACGGCTTGACCACGTAGTCGTCGGCGCCCAGGTTCAGGCCGTGGATCCGGGACCGTACATCCGAGCGGGCGGTCACCATGATCACGGGGGTGCTGGTGAGCTTCCGGATCCGTCCGCAGACCTGGTAGCCGTCCTGGTCGGGCAGGCCGAGGTCGAGCAGGATCACCCCGAACGAGGGGCGCTCGCCGTGCGCGGCGGGCAGCACGGCCTGGAGCGCCTCCTCGCCGTTGCGGGCGTGGGTGACGGAGAAGCCATGGCGGGCGAGGATCGCGGAGAGCGCGGCGGCGACATGGTCGTCGTCCTCGACGAGCAGCAGTCTCATGGGCCCTCCTTCGTGCCTCGGGGTCGCTCGGGTGCACGCCCCTGGGATGGGTGCGCGGTACTGGGCGGTGACGTCGGGCATATGCCCGGCCGAATCCATGGACAGCCCGGCATATGCCCGGCCGCCCCGCGGATGCCACGCGGCGTCCCGCGGGTGAACACCCGCGGCGTGCGATGGACATCTGTCTACCAAGGCATGAACGCCGATGGTGGCGGTCTCCGTCAAGCCTTCCCCTGTTTTTCCGTTGTTTCCGTTATGCAGCCGGTACGCCACAGCACATCCTCTTCACACAGAGTGCCCGTTTGCGACCGGATCGTTATCCTCAAACTTCGCTCAGATGTGATGACTCCGCTCCCATCTGCTCTCTAATGTCCTCCCCAACCGAGCAGGACGGAGCGATAAGCCGATGAGCAATGTGTCAGTGACCAAGGGTGTGAGGGACGCCGTGCCGACCGCGGACGAGCTGGTCGTGCTCTCCGACGTGAACAAGCACTTCGGCGCGCTGCACGTGCTCCAGGACATCGACCTGACGATTCACCGCGGCGAGGTCGTGGTGGTCATCGGTCCGTCCGGGTCCGGCAAGTCCACGCTGTGCCGCACGATCAACCGCCTGGAGACCATCGACTCCGGCAGCATCACCATCGACGGGAAGCCCCTGCCCCAGGAGGGCCGGGAGCTGGCGCGACTGCGGTCGGACGTCGGCATGGTCTTCCAGTCGTTCAACCTCTTCGCGCACAAGACCGTGCTCGAGAACGTGATGCTGGGGCAGATAAAGGTCCGCAAGACCGACAAGAAGGAAGCCGAGACCAAGGCGCGCGCGCTGCTCGACCGGGTCGGGCTCGCCGCCCACGCGGACAAGTACCCGGCGCAGCTCTCCGGTGGTCAGCAGCAGCGCGTGGCCATCGCCCGCGCGCTGGCCATGGGCCCGAAGGTCATCCTGTTCGACGAGCCGACCTCGGCACTCGACCCGGAGATGATCAACGAGGTCCTGGAGGTCATGCAGCAGCTGGCGCGCGAGGGCATGACGATGGTCGTCGTCACGCACGAGATGGGCTTCGCCCGCTCCGCCGCCAACCGCGTGGTGTTCATGGCCGACGGCCGGATCATCGAGCAGGCCTCCCCCGAGGAATTCTTCAGCAACCCGCGCAGCGACCGCGCCAAGGACTTCCTGTCGAAGATCCTGCACCACTGAGTCCCCGGCCCCGCGCCGTGCCGCCGCACCGGCGGTACGGCGACGAGCCGAACCGGCGCCGCGACGCGCCCGCGCGGCCGACGCCCCGGCGTACCGGCACACCGACACAACGGCGTACCGACGCACCCGGAGCATCGAAGCCCCGGCCCGCCGGCGTCACCGACACGCTCGGCACAACCGGCGTACCGGCACTTCGGCGCCGCCTCCGGCAGCGGAAAACTCTCCGCCGCCGTACGCGACTTGCCGCACACTGACGATCGACTACCCACGACTTGAGGGATGTTCACGATGAAGCTCCGCAAGACCGCGGCCGTGGCCGTTGCCGTTCTCGCCCTCACCGCGACCGCCTGTGGCGGCAAGGAGGGCTCGGCCGGCGACAAGCCCGCCACGAAGCCGGGCGACTCCGCCGCCCCGCAGCTCCCCACCTACACCGTCGCGAGCGGTGTCAGCCTCGACTCCGCGACCTTCAAGAAGGCCAAGGAGCGCGGCAAGCTGATCATCGGCTCCAAGGCCGACCAGCCGTACCTCGGCTTCGAGGACCAGGCGACGAAGAAGCGCTCCGGCTTCGACGTCGAGATCGCCAAGATGATCGCCGCCGAGCTCGGCTTCTCCGAGGACAAGATCGAGTGGAAGACGGTCGACTCCAAGCTCCGTGAGACCGCGATCGCCACGGGTCAGGTCGACTACTACGTCGGCACCTACACGATCAACGACAAGCGCAAGGAGCAGGTCGGCTTCGCGGGCCCGTACTACAAGGCCGGCGCCGACCTCCTGATCCGCAAGGACGAGACCGGGATCACCGGCCCGGAGAGCGTCAAGGGCAAGAAGGTCTGCTCGATCACGGGCTCGACCCCGCTCCAGGAGATCAAGAAGCCGGAGTACGGCGCGCAGACGATCGAGCTGGGCAAGTACTCCGACTGCGTCCAGCAGCTGCTCACCAAGCAGGTCGACGCCGTCACCACCGACGACTCGATCCTCAAGGGCTACGCCGCCGCCAACTCCGGCAAGCTCAAGGTCGCGGGCAAGCCGTTCACCGAGGAGCCCTACGGCATCGGCATGGCCAAGGACGACAAGGTCCTGCGCGGCAAGGTGAACGACATCCTCGAGAAGTTCGAGAAGGACGGCACCTACAAGAAGATCTACGAGGCCACCCTCGGCCTCTCCGGCTCGGCCTACACCGCGCCGCCGGCGATCAACCGCTACTGATCCGCCACCGCGTGAGCGCCCCGTAGGCCCTTCCCCGCCTCGGGGCGCCCCGCGCCCCCTCCGGCCCGCGCGCCCTCGCCCGCGGGCCCGCTGTCCGTAAGCCCGCCGCCGACCGCCGACGCGGAGTCCTCATGAATGTACTGCTCGACCATTTCGCGGAATTCCGCGACGGGTTCATAGGAACCGTCGAGATCACCGCCATCAGCTCGGTCATCGCGCTGGTCCTCGGCATCGTCGTCGCCGGCTTCCGGGTCTCCCCCGTCCCCCCGCTGCGGTTCTTCGGCACCGCCTGGGTGACGCTGCTGCGCAACACCCCGCTGACGCTGCTCTTCCTGATCTTCTTCTTCGTCGTACCGGAGATCCTCTTCCCGGGCATGAGCCCCTTCCTGCTCGGCTCGCTCGCGCTCGGCTTCTACACCTCGTCCTTCGTGTGCGAGGCCGTCCGCTCCGGTATCGGCACCGTGCCGCTCGGCCAGGCCGAGGCCGCCCGTTCGCTGGGCATGTCCTTCTCGCAGACGCTGCGGCTGATCGTGCTGCCGCAGGCCACCCGGACCGTGCTGCCCCCGCTCAGCTCGATCTTCATCGCGCTGACCAAGAACTCGGCCATCGCCGGCGCCTTCAGCGTCACCGAGCTCTTCGGCTGGCAGACGCTGATGAGCGAGCAGGGTTACGCGATCGCCCCGATCTTCGCCTGGGTCGCCGTCGCCTACCTCGTCGTCACCTTCGCCATCAGCGGACTCTTCCGGGTCCTCGAGCGCAACATGGAGGTCGCCCGATGAGCGCCAGCGTTCTCTTCGACGCGCCCGGCCCGAAGGCGAAGGTCCGCAACCGGATCTACGCCGTCGTCGGCACCCTCGTCATCATCGCCCTGCTGGGCATCAGCATCTCCCGGCTGAGCGCCAAGGGGCACCTCGCCCCCGAGATGTGGGACATCTTCAACTACTCGGGCATCCGGCAGAACATCGCCGACGCCCTCGTCGCCACGCTGAAGGCCTTCGGCCTCGCGGCGGTCGGCTCCCTCGTCCTCGGTGTGCTGCTCGCCGTCGCCCGGCTCTCGGACCACAAGCCGGTCCGCTGGGCGGCCACCGCCTTCGTCGAGATCTTCCGCTCGCTGCCGCTGCTCATCACCATCTACGCGGTGTGGGTCGGCTTCCTCACCGACTACTCGATGTGGGCGCTCGCGCTCGGCCTGTCGATCTACAACGGCTGTGTCCAGGCCGAGGTGCTGCGGGCCGGTGTGAACGCGGTGCCGCGCGGCCAGCGCGAGGCGGCGTACGCCCTCGGCATGACGAAGACGCAGGTGATGATCACCGTCCTGCTGCCGCAGGCGATCCGGGCCATGCTGCCGACGATCATCAGCCAGCTCGTGGTGACCCTCAAGGACACCTCGCTCGGCTTCGTCATCCTCTACCCGGAGCTGCTCCAGACCGCCCGTCTGATCGCCTCCAACACGCTGGTCAACGGCCAGTACCCGTATGTGTCGACGATCGTCGTCGTCGGCACCATCTACATCGCGCTGTGCCTCGCCCTGTCGGGCCTCGCGACCTGGATCGAGAAGCGCGGCCGCCGGGCCAAGACCGGTATCGCCGTGGCCCACGCCGGTGCCCCGGGCACCGAGGCGGAGCCCGCCGGGGCCGACGCCCCGACGAGCGGCGGACCGGCCGACGGCGGCGGCATCGCGAAGATCTGACGGCATGTGACATCATCCGGGGGCAGTGGCGAGCGCCGCTGCCCCCATTCACTTGACGCGCGCATCCCCAGTGGGTTGCATACGTTCTGTGATCAAGTTCCGGGCCCGCGCCACCCTTCGCCGTGCTTCCCGCACGGCCGTACGGTCTCGGATCGTACGCCGCCCCCGCACCTCGTCGGGAGAAGCCCCGTGGAGCCGGTGATCATCGTGGGCGCGGGGCCGGTCGGCCTCGCGCTCTGCCTCGCGCTGGCCGCGCAGGACGTACCGAGCGTCGTCCTCGACGAAGGCTCCGGCACCGAGGAACCCCGTCCCGCCCGTACCGTCGTCCTGCGCGCCGACATGGCCGCGCTGGTGGAGCGGCTGGGTTGCGCCACCGTGCGTGACGAGGGGGTCCGCTGGGTCGGCTGGCGCGCCATGCGGCGCGGCCGGCAGACCCGGAACGTACCGCTCGACCTCGGCCTCGGTGGCGTCATCGCCGGCGAGGAGGGCCTGCCGGGCGACGCGGCGGGCCCGGCCGCACCGCTGCACATCCCCCAGCACTCCCTCGCGCGCGGTCTGCGCGACGCCGCTGCCCGCCACGACCTCGTCACTCTCGTCCCCGGTTCCCGGGTCGACATCATCGAGCAGGACGAGCACGGGGTCAGCGCCCACACCAGGGGTCCCGACGGGACCTGGTGGCGCGGCACCCATCTGGTCGGCTGTGACGGCGCCCGCTCCATCGTGCGCAAGCTGCTCGGTGTCCGCTTCCCCGGGCGTACGGCGGTGGAGCGGCACGCGGTCGCCGCGCTGCGCACCGAACTCCCGTGGGCGGGCGAGGCCCTGCTGCATCGCCGGCCGCCGTGGCGGAACGCGGGCGAGGAGATCGCGGCCCGGCCGCTGCCCGACGGGCTGTGGCGGATCGACTGGCTGCTGCCGTCGCGCGGCGATCTGGTCACGCCCGACGCGCTCGTCGGCAAGATCCGCGACACCCTCGCGGGCTGGTGCGAGGGGGAGACCCCGCCGTACGAACTGATCGACACCGGCGTCTACACCGTGCATCACCGGCTGGCCCGGCGCTGGCGGGCGGACCGGGTGCTGCTCGCGGGGGACGCCGCGCATCTGCTGGGCGCGGTCGGTACGCAGGGGGTCGACGAGGGGATGCGGGACGTCGACAACCTGGCCTGGAAACTCGCCCATGTCTGGCACCACCCGGACACCTCGGAGACCCTGCTCGACAGCTACCAGAGCGAGCGGCGGGCGGCCGTGGCCGGTCTGCTGCGCGCGGCCGACCAGGCGCTTCCGGTGCTGCGCGGCGGCGGAGGGCTGCGCGGCCATCTGCCGGGCGGCGGGCACCGGCACGACGTCCTGCTCACCGACGGGCATCTGGGGCGCGGCCCGCTGGGCGCGCTGCCCGCCTATCCGCACTCCCCGCTGGCGCCCGAGCCGTCCGCGGGCCGGATCCCGGTGGACACGCCGGACGGGGCGCCGGTCGACGACGTACGGGTCTCGGCACCGGACGGAACGACCGTACGGCTGCGCGACCGGCTCGGCCGGGGGCAGCTGCTGGTGCTCCTGGTCGCACCGGGCACCGGGGTGTGGGAGCGGCGGCACTGGGTGAGCGCGGGAGTGATGCCGCAGCTGGCCAAGGCCGTGAACGAGCTGCCCATGCCGGCCGAACTGCTGGTCACGGACGGCTATCCGGGCGCTCCCGCGCACGCGGTGCTCCTCGTCCGGCCCGACGGGCATCTGGCGGCCGCGTTCAATGGAGTGCTCCCGGAGGAACTGCACGCGGCGGCCGAAGCGGTACGGGGCGGCGACCCCGAGGCCGAGACCACCGAACCCACCGAGACCACGGACGGGGACTCCGACGCGGACCCAAACACAGCGGACGACGCGGGTGCCGACGACATGGCGGACGACGAGGGCCACGGCGACGAAGCAGAGACGGGGCGCGGAGGCCGGCGCGGGAAAATACGCCGGAAGACGCGCGCGAAGGACCGCGAGGACGTGGCGGCGGACGCCGGCTGACGTCCCGGGGAGCCTGCTGCCCCCGGAGCGAGCGTCCCGTTCGGGGAGCGCGCCGTCTCCCGAGCGGCCGGGTCCACGGGATCGGCTGGACCGCCCGGCCCGTGAAGGAAGCACCGAGGGTTCGCCCCGGCGGACGGGCGGACGACAGACGGCGGGCAGGACCTAGAAAGGCTCTTCGAGCCCCTCGGTGTCCTCGCCCTCTTCCTCCAGGGCCTGGCGTACCACCCGCAGCGCCATGCCCTCCGGGTATCCCTTGCGCGCGAGCATGCCGGCGAGTCTGCGCAGCCGCTTGTCGCGGTCGAGACCGCGGGTGGCGCGCAGCTTGCGGTCGACGAGTTCGCGGGCGCGGACCTCCTCCTGGTCGGAGTCGAGCCGCTCGACCGCCTCCTGGATCACCGTCGGATCCACGCCCTTGGTACGCAGCTCACGGGCGAGTGCCCGACGGGCGAGGCCCCGGCCGTGGTGACGGGAGTCGACCCACGCGCCGGCGAACGCGGCGTCGTCGATCAGCCCCACGTCCTCGAAGCGGGACAGCACCTCCTCGGCGATCTCGTCCGGGACCTCGCGCTTGCGCAGGGCGTCGGCGAGCTGCTTGCGGGTGCGCGGGGTCCCGGTGAGCAGGCGCAGGCAGATCGCCCGCGCCCGCTCGGCCGGGTCCTGGGACGACAGCGCCTTCTCGGCCCTCGACGAGTCGGGGCTGTCGTCCGGCCATTCGGTGCGACCGGTCACCGGGTCAGCTCTTGGCCGCGGTGGCCTTGGTCGCCTTGGCGGTCTTGGCGGAGGCCGGGGCCGCCTTGCCCGCCTCGTCCGCGCCACCGGCCGCGTCCGCGCCCGGCTCGGCCGAGGGCTCCTCGGTCCGGACGCCGACGCCCAGCTTGTCCTTGATCTTCTTCTCGATCTCGTTGGCGAGGTCGGGGTTGTCCTTGAGGAAGTTGCGGGCGTTCTCCTTGCCCTGGCCGAGCTGGTCGCCCTCGTACGTGTACCAGGCACCGGCCTTGCGGACGAAGCCGTGCTCCACGCCCATGTCGATCAGACCGCCCTCGCGGCTGATGCCCTGGCCGTAGAGGATGTCGAACTCGGCCTGCTTGAACGGGGGCGCGACCTTGTTCTTGACGACCTTGCAGCGGGTGCGGTTGCCGACCGCCTCGGTGCCGTCCTTCAGGGTCTCGATGCGGCGGATGTCGATGCGCACGGAGGCGTAGAACTTCAGCGCGCGGCCACCGGTCGTGGTCTCCGGCGAGCCGAACATGACGCCGATCTTCTCGCGGAGCTGGTTGATGAAGATCGCGGTGGTCTTGGACTGGTTGAGCGCGCTGGTGATCTTCCGCAGGGCCTGGCTCATCAGACGGGCCTGGAGACCGACGTGCGAGTCGCCCATCTCGCCCTCGATCTCCGCGCGCGGGACGAGCGCGGCGACGGAGTCGATGACGATCAGGTCGAGGGCGCCGGAGCGGACCAGCATGTCGACGATCTCGAGGGCCTGCTCGCCGTTGTCCGGCTGGGACAGGATGAGGTTGTCGATGTCGACGCCCAGCTTGCGGGCGTACTCGGGGTCGAGGGCGTGCTCGGCGTCCACGAAGGCGACCTGGCCGCCGGCCTTCTGCGCGTTGGCGACGGCGTGCAGGGTCAGGGTCGTCTTACCGGAGGACTCTGGGCCGTAGACCTCGACGACACGGCCACGCGGCAGGCCGCCGACGCCGAGGGCGACGTCGAGGGCGGTCGATCCGGTCGGGATGACCTCGATCGGCTCCCTCGGGCGCTCTCCCATGCGCATGACGGCACCCTTGCCGAATTGCCGTTCAATCTGTGCGAGCGCGGCGTCGAGCGCCTTCTCGCGGTCGGTTCCTGCCATGGGTTCCACCCGGTTTGCTTGAGTCGATCGCTTCATGTGAAAGACGCTAACCCCTGCCACTGACAATGGGCCCCGACGTCTCTCCAGCCTGTGGATAACTCGGCGACAACCCCGTGATTCCAAGGCTCCGGCACCCATGAGAATAGATGTTCGATTTTCGTGTCAAGCGCACCGCGCCGGGCGCGCCGCCGCCGGAGGGCGGGGTTCCCCGCGTCTGCCGGAGCCCTGGAATCACGGGGGGGTGCCCGGCGCGGAATCGGCGCCGGGCGAGCCGGCAGCGACCCCTAGCCCTCGGATCCGGCCTCCCCGGCCGCTTCCTTCCTGGCGTGCAGCGCCTTCTGGAGACGGGCGAGGACCGCCTC
Organism: Streptomyces sp. NPDC046203; assembly: GCF_040646255.1. Lineage (NCBI taxonomy): Bacteria > Bacillati > Actinomycetota > Actinomycetes > Kitasatosporales > Streptomycetaceae > Streptomyces > Streptomyces sp. NPDC046203. The sequence goes on from NZ_JBEYZX010000052.1 coordinate 14,833, forward strand.
CCCCTGACCCCGGTGGCCGTGGACGCGCGGGTCCTCGGTGACGTCGTACCGCTTCACGTAGGCACCGAGGAACGCCTGGAGGGTGGCGACGGCCGGGATGGCGATCAGCGCGCCGACCGCGCCGAGCAGCGCGGTGCCCGCGATGACCGAGCCGAAGGCCACGGCGGGATGGATGTCGACGGTCCTGGACGTGAGCTTCGGCTGGAGCACGTAGTTCTCCACCTGCTGGTACACCACCACGAAGACCAGCACCCACACCGCGTACCAGGGGTCCACGGTGAAGGCGATCAGCATCGGCAGCGCGCCCGCCAGATAGGTGCCGATCGTCGGGATGAACTGCGACACCAGACCGACCCAGACGCCGAGCGCCGGCGCGTACGGCACGCCCAGGATCTCGAAGAGCACGAAGTGCGCGACACCGGAGACCAGCGCCATCAGACCGCGCGAGTAGAGGTAGCCACCGGTCTTGTCGACGGCGATCTCCCAGGCCCGCAGGACCTCCTTCTGCCGGGCCGGCGGCAGGACCGAGCACAGCCCGCGGCGCAGCCGGGGCCCGTCGGCGGCGAAGTAGAACGCGAACAGGAAGATCGTCAGGAGCTTGAACATCCCGCCGAGCAGGGTCGTCGAGACGTCCAGCACGCCCGACGCGCTGTTCTGCACGTACTTCTGCAGCCAGTCGGACCGCAGCAGGCTGTCCTGGACCTCCAGCCGGGACAGCTCGGTGTGGAAGTGCTGGTTGGTCCAGTTGATCAGCGAGTCGAGGTACTGGGGGAAGTTCTCGACCATGTCGACGATCTGGCCCGCCAGCATCGAGCCGAGCATCGCGACGAAGCCGGCGCCCGCGAGCAGGACGCCGGAGAAGACGAGGAAGGTCGCGACACCCCGGCGCATGCCGCGGGCCGCCATCCGTCCGACGGCCGGCTCGATGGCCAGGGCCAGGAAGAAGGCGAGCAGGATGTTGAGCAGCAGGCCGATCAGCTGGTGGAAGGCCCAGCTGCCGAGCTGGAAGCAGGCGTAGAGCGTGAGGGCGAGCACCAGGGCGCGGGGCAGCCAGCGGGGCATCCGGGCGCCGGCGGGCGCGCCGGCCCGGTCCGTGCCGCCGAAGCCGCCCGCGCCCTCGGCCGGGGCGGGCGCGTGCTCCCCCGGAGCCGGTGCGGACTCGGCCGGGGAGGGCGCCGGGACGGTCGCCACCGCGGTGGCGGTGGCGCCACCGGCACCTCTGCCCGTGGCTGTGCCTGCGCCTGCGCTTGTGCCTGTGCCTGTGCCTGTGGTGCCGTCGGCGCTCAGGGCCTGTCCGGCGGGCGCCGCACTCCGTCCCGTACCGCCGTCCCGGGCATGCTCGGCACGGCTGCCGCGACCGGCACGGCCGGCGTCGCCGGCCGCCCGGTCCGTGTCACGGTTCTCGTCATCGGTCTCGTCGTTCGCGTCAATCGGGGCCACTCAGCCAGTCTCGCGCACCTCGCGGACATTCCCCGCCGACCCCCTCACATCACCGCTTCTCGGCGGGCACACCGACGACCGAGCAGACCGCCCGCCAGACGTCCTTGGCCTCCCAGCCCGCGTCCAGTGCCTGATGCACCGTGCGCCCGCCGAGTTCCGACATCACATGGTCCCGGGCGAAGGTCTCGGCAGAGGACGGACCGAAGTGGTCGGTCATGCGTTCCCAGAAAATCGTCAACCGCATGACCCCAGTATCCCGCCCTCAGGAGTGCAGCCGGGGCCGAAGCCCTTGTCAGACGCGCTTTCCCCCCTACGGTCTGAGCATGGCCGGAATTCCTCCAGAAACCACCGCTCCGTCCGCGTCGCCGCTCGCGCGGGCCGAGCACTTCGTCTGGCTGACCGCCCGCGTGCTGGAACAGCGCCGGTTCGCCTATCACTTCCTGCGCGGCGGCGCCGACCCCGTCGAGGCGGCCCTCACCGCGTACCTCGGCGAGGACGGCGGCTACGGGCACGCGCTCGAACCCGACCTGCGCGGGCCGGTCAGCCGGCCCCTGCACACCGCGCACGCGCTGCGGGTCCTCGACTCCATCGGCCGCTGCGGCGGGCTGCGGATCGAGCGGATCTGCCGCTATCTGACCGACGTGTCCACCTACGACGGGGCGCTGCCCGCCGTCCGCCCCGCCCAGCGCGGATACCCGCCGGCCCCGTTCGTGCCCGTCGTCGACGACCCGCCCAGCGCGCTGCTCGCCACCGGTCCGGTGGTCGGTCTGCTGCACCGCAACCAGGTCTGGCACGCCTGGCTGTTCCGGGCCACCGAGTTCTGCTGGGCCGCCGTGGACGCGCTGGAGAAATCCCATCCGTACGAGGTCCAGGCGGCGATCGCCTTCCTTGACGGCGTCCCGGACCGAGCCCGCGCGCAGGCGGCGAGCGACCGGCTCGGGCGCATGGTCCGCGAGCAGCGGCTCGCGGTGCTCGATCCGGACCGGCCGCAGGACTACCCGCTCGCCGACGGGTACGCGCCCGGGGAGCACCACTATCCGCACGACTACGCGCGCGTACCGGACTCGACGGCCCGCCTCTGGTTCACGGACGAGGAGATGACGCGCTCCCTCGACCATCTCGCGGCGGCGCAGCAGGAGGACGGCGGCTGGCCCGTCACCTGGCGGCAGTGGGCACCGGGAACGGCCCTGGAGTCGCGTCCGATCGTGACCGTGGAGGCATTGCGGACGCTGCGCGCGCACGGTCGCCGGATCGGCTGAGCCCAGGGCCGGGGTCTGGGGTCTGGGGCCGGGGTCTGGGATCCGGGGGCCTGGCGGGGCGTCAGCCGCTCAGGGCCCGTACTCCCGCCGTGACCAGCACCGCCACGGCGACCACGACCAGGAACGGGGCCCGCAGCAGCAGCGCGACCGCGGCGGCCCCGAGTCCGGCGGCGCGGGCGTCGAGGACGAGGGCGCCCTGGGCGCTGAAGGTCTGCTGCGCGGTGAGGGCGGCGAGCAGGGCGACCGGGAGGAGTGAGGACAGACGCCGGACGAGGGGACGTTCCAGGGTGTCGGCCGGGACGAGCAGGCCGAGCAGTTTGACCAGGTAGCAGCCGGCGGTGGTCAGCGCGATGGCGATCCAGACGTTCATCGGGCACTCCCCTCGCCCCGGCGCGTCCCCCGCAGCCAGAGCACGAGCGGCGCGGCGAGCGCCGCGACGAGGACGGGCACCCCGGCCGGCAGGACCGGCAGCAGACCGAGCCCGAGGAGTACGGCGAAGGCCGCGGTGGCCCGCTCGGTGGCGGTCCGCAGCATCGGCGCGAGCAGGGCGAGGAAGACGGCGGGCCCGGCCGCGTCCAGGCCCCACGCGCCGGTGTCGCCGATGGCCTCGGCGCCGAGCGCGCCGAGCAGCGTGGTCACGTTCCACAGCACGTACAGCGTCACACCGGTGACGGTGAAGCCGAGGCGGGCGGCCTTCCGCGTGGGCTGGGCGAGGGCGACGGCCGTGGTCTCGTCGATCACCCACTGCGCGGCGAACGGACGGACGATCCGGCGCAGCGCCAGTACCTGCGACAGACGCAGTCCGTAGAAGGCGTTACGGGTGCCGAGGAAGAACGCCCCGGCCGCCGCGGTGAACGGGTTGCCGCCCGCCGCGAGCGCGCCCACCAGCGCGAACTGCGAGGCGCCGGTGAAGACCAGCAGGCTGAGCGCGCAGGTCTGGAGCAGGCTGAGGCCGGAGCCCGCCGAGGTGACGCCGAAGGCGAAGCCCGAGAGCCCGACGGCCACCCCGACCCCGAGGGCGTCGCGGACCACGGCGGCGTCGCTCTTGGGGGTCGCGGACTCGGGTGCGGGGGTGGGGAGGGAAGCGGTGATCGGATCCGGATCCGGGGCGGGCCCGGTGCCGGGTATGTCCAGGGGAGCTGTCTGTTCTGCCACGTCGGCGACGGTACGGGTCAGGTCGTACGGGAGTCTTGTACGTTCTTGCGCGCCCCGCGCCCCGCGCCCCGCGCCCCGCGCGCGTGCCCCGCGCGCGTGCCCGCACCCCGCCCCGGCGCCGCGCCGGTCAGCGGCTCCTCCCCCGCTGGTACGCGCCGGGCGGCACGCCCACGCTCCGGGTGAAATGGCGGTTGAGGTGCGGCTGGTCGGTGAAGCCGACGGCGAGGGCGGCCTCGGCCGGCGGCACGCCCGCGTCGAGGAGCCGCCGGGCCCGCCGGACCCGCGCGTCGGTCAGCCAGGTGTGCGGCGGCATCCCGTACACGGCCCGGAAGGCCCGCAACAGTGCGAAGGGGCTGGTGCCGAGGTCGGTGGCGAGCCGCTCCAGGGTCGGCGGATCGGCCATCCGCTCCTCCAGCACCGCACGCGCGCGTGCCGCGTCCCGCGCCCCCGCCGCGCGCGAGGGCAGCGGCGTGACCCGGCCCCCGTGACTGCGCAGCACCCGCGCGGTGACCAGGCGCAGCAGGCTGTCGGCGGCCAGCGCGTTGCCCTCCTCGGCGGCCCGGTGCACGGCGACGACGAGCCGCGCCGCGTACGGGTCGTCCACGACGGGCTGGATGAACCCGGCGTCGCCGCGCAGCGCGAGCGTGTCGTCCGCGATGGACCGGATCAGTCCGGGGTCGGGATAGATCGTGCGATAGGTCCAGCCCTCGGGCACGCCCGCGTGCCCGGTGTGCGGGGTGTCCGGGTTGACCAGGGCGATCTGGCCGGGTCCCGCGTGGACGAGGTCGCTGCCGTAGTGGAAGGACTCGACGCCCTCGGTGATGGCGGCGAGGACGAAACTCTCGTGGGTGTGCCGGGAGAACGACTTCCGTACGTAGCGGGCGTGCAGCAGGTCGACCCCGGGCAGGGCGGCGGGCCGCCAGTAGCGGGCCCGCTCGCCGGTGTCCCGCCGCCGCGCGGACTCCTCCGGCCGTCCCTGATCGTCTGCCGATCGCGCCTGATCGTGTCCTGGCTGTTCCGGATCGTGTCCCGGCCGTCCCGCGTCGGCGGGTGCGCCACTGCGGTCGCCCTCGGTGACGGAGTGCCCGCGCGGCCCGCTCGTCCGACGGCCGGGGAGCGCCGTATCGGAGTCCGCCCGCTCCCGACCGGCCCGCTCCCGACCCGCCCGGCCCTGGCCGGCCCGGACCGAGTCCGGTTCGCCCGGACCCACGCCCTCCGGCCCCGCGGACGACCCCACACCCTCCGCCACGGACGGCCCCGCGCTCTCCGAACCCGCCGTCTGCGGCCCCACCGTCTCCCGACCCGGGCCCTTCGGCCCCTGGTCGCCCGGGCCCGTACCGTCCAGGCTGGGACCGCCCCGGCTCGGACGGCCGGGGCCCAAAACGTTCGGGGTCCGGCCCGCCGGCCCCGGTCCGTCCGCGTCCCTGCTCGCCATGCCCTCATTGTCGCCCGGCCGGCCCCGCCACGACCCGCCGCCGAACGGGTTTCCCCAGGTCCGGGCGGTTGTCAGTGGCGGGGTGCACGATGGGGGGCATGGCCGGTTCCGCGCTCGACACCTTCTCCCCCGCGACCCGAAGCTGGTTCACCGGGGCCTTCTCCGCGCCCACCGCCGCGCAGGAAGGCGCCTGGCGGGCCATCGGCGCGGGCTCGGACGTGCTCGTCGTGGCGCCGACGGGTTCCGGCAAGACGCTGGCCGCGTTCCTCGCCTCGCTCGACCGGCTGGCGGCCACTCCCCCGCCCGCCGACGCCAAGAAGCGCTGCCGGGTGCTGTACGTGTCACCGCTGAAGGCGCTCGCCGTGGACGTCGAGCGCAATCTGCGCTCGCCGCTGACCGGCATCCGTCAGGAGTCGGTCCGGCTCGGGCTGCCCGAGCCGGACATCAGGGTCGGCATCCGCTCCGGCGACACGCCTCCCGCCGAGCGGCGGACGCTCGCGACCCGGCCGCCGGACATCCTCATCACCACCCCCGAGTCGCTGTTCCTGATGCTGACCTCGGCCACTCGCGACGCCCTCGCGGGCGTGGAGACGGTGATCCTCGACGAGGTGCACGCGGTCGCCGGGACCAAGCGCGGCGCGCATCTGGCGCTGTCCCTGGAGCGGCTCGACGAGCTGCTGCCCCGCCCCGCCCGCCGGATCGGGCTGTCGGCGACGGTACGGCCGGTGGAGGAAGTGGCGCGGTATCTCTCGCCGATGCGGAAGGTGGAGATCGTCCAGCCGCCGTCGGCCAAGGAGTTCGACCTGTCGGTGGTCGTGCCGGTCCAGGACATGGGCGAGCTGGGCGGCGCACCGTCGGCCGACGCCTCCGGCGGACCGGAGGGCGGCGGGGACAAGCCGTCGATCTGGCCGCATGTGGAGGAGCGCATCGCCGATCTGGTGCAGGCGCACCGCTCGACGATCGTCTTCGCCAACTCGCGCCGGCTCGCCGAGCGCCTGTGCAACCGGCTCAACGAGATCGGGTACGAACGGGCCACCGGCGAGGCCCTGCCCGAGGGCGGCCCGCCCGCCGAGATCATGGCCCAGTCCGGCGCGGCCCTGGGCGCGCCGCCGCTGCTCGCCCGGGCGCACCACGGCTCGGTCTCCAAGGAACAGCGCGCCCAGGTCGAGGAGGACCTGAAGGCGGGCCGGCTGCCGGCCGTGGTGGCCACATCCAGCCTGGAACTGGGCATCGACATGGGCGCGGTGGACCTGGTCGTCCAGGTCGAGGCGCCGCCGTCGGTGGCCTCCGGGCTCCAGCGGGTGGGCCGCGCGGGGCACCAGGTCGGCGCGGTGTCCACCGGGGTGGTCTTCCCCAAGTACCGGGGCGATCTGGTGCAGTCGGCGGTGGTGACCGAGCGGATGCGCACGGGCTCCATCGAGTCGCTGCGCGTCCCGGCGAATCCGCTGGACGTGCTGGCCCAGCAGCTGGTGGCGATGGTCGCGCTCGACACCCGGCCGGTGGACGAGCTGCTGGCCACGGTGCGGCGGGCCGCGCCGTTCGCGGCACTGCCGGAGTCGGCGTTCACGGCGGTCCTGGACATGCTGGCGGGCCGTTATCCGTCGGACGCGTTCGCCGAACTGCGCCCGCGCGTGGTGTGGGACCGGGTGGCGGGGACGGTGACGGGCCGGCCCGGCGCGCAGCGGCTCGCGGTCACCTCCGGGGGCACGATCCCCGACCGGGGCCTGTTCGGGGTGTTCCTGGCCGGTTCGGACCCGAAGAAGGGCGGGGGCCGGGTCGGCGAGCTGGACGAGGAGATGGTGTACGAGTCGCGGGTCGGCGACGTCTTCACCCTCGGCACCACCTCCTGGCGCATCGAGGACATCACCCGCGACCGGGTCCTGGTCACGCCCGCGCCGGGCGTACCGGGACGGCTGCCGTTCTGGAAGGGCGACCAGCTGGGCCGGCCGCTCGAACTGGGCCGTGCGGTCGGCGCGTTCCTGCGCGAGGTCGGGGCGCTCGCGCCCGAGGACGCCCGGCTGCGGCTGCTGGCCGCCGGGCTCGACGCCTGGGCCGCGGACAATGTGATCGCGTATCTCGCCGAGCAGCGCGAGTCCTGCGGACACGTACCGGACGACCGGACGATCCTGGTGGAGCGGTTCCGCGACGAGCTGGGCGACTGGCGGGTCGTCGTCCACTCCCCCTTCGGGGCGCAGGTGCACGCGCCGTGGGCGCTGGCCCTCGGCGCCCGGCTGGCCGAGCGGTACGGGCTCGACGCGCAGGTGATGCACGCCGACGACGGGATCGTGCTGCGGCTGCCCGACGCGGATCTGATGGGCCTGGACCTGCTCGACGGCACCTCCGGCGACGCCGTGGACCCGGCCCGGCTCGCCGAGACGGCGTACGACAGCGAACAGGCGCCGGTCGGGGCGGCCGACGCCGTCTTCGACCAGGGCGAGATCGAGCGGATCGTCACCGACCAGGTCGGCGGCTCGGCCCTGTTCGCGTCCCGGTTCCGGGAGTGCGCGGCGCGCGCCCTGCTGCTGCCCCGGCGCAGCCCCGGCCGCCGTACCCCGCTGTGGCAGCAGCGGCAGCGGGCGGCGCAACTGCTCCAGGTGGCGAGCGAGTTCGGCTCCTTCCCCATCGTCCTGGAGGCGGTCCGCGAGTGCCTCCAGGACGTCTTCGACGTCCCCGGGCTGCGCGAGCTGATGGGCGACATCGAGTCCCGCCGGGTCCGTCTGGTGGAGGTGACCACCCCCGAGCCGTCGCCGTTCGCCCGCTCCCTGCTGTTCGGGTACGTCGCGCAGTTCCTGTACGAGGGCGACTCGCCGCTCGCCGAGCGGCGGGCGGCGGCGCTCTCCCTGGACTCGCGGCTGCTCGCCGAACTCCTCGGCCAGGCCGAGCTGCGCGAGCTGCTGGACCCGGAGGTGCTGACCGAACTGGAGCGGGAGCTCCAGTGGCTGACGGAGGACCGGCGGATCAAGGATGTCGAGGGTGTCGCGGATCTGCTGCGGGTCCTCGGGCCGCTGACGGACGCGGAACTGACCGAGCGGGGCGCCGGATCCGGCTGGGCGGAGGAGCTGGGCCGGGCCCGGCGGGCGATCCGGGTGCGGATCGCGGGCGCGGACCACTGGGCCGCGATCGAGGACGCGGGCCGGCTGCGCGACGCCCTGGGCACGGCGCTGCCGGTGGGCGTACCCGAGGCGTTCACCGAGCCGGTGAAGGACCCGCTGGCCGATCTGCTCGCCCGCTACGCCCGGACCCACGGGCCGTTCACGTCCTCGCAGGCCGCCGCCCGGTTCGGGCTCGGCCCTGCGGTCACCGACGGCGCGCTCCAGCGGCTGGCCGCCGGGGGCCGGGTGGTGGCGGGCGAGTTCCGCCCGCAGGGCGCCGAGGCCCCGTCCGAGGAAGCGCTGCGGACCGCCGTATCGGAACTGGGCACCGGTCAGGAGTGGTGCGACGCCACCGTGCTGCGCCGGCTGCGCCGCCGGTCCCTCGCGGCGCTGCGCCAGGAACTGGAACCGGTGCCGCCCGCCGCGCTCGCGACCTTCCTGCCGCAATGGCAGCACCTGGGGAGCAGCGGTCTGCGCGGGATCGACGGACTGGCCCGCGCGATCGAACAGCTCCAGGGCGCGCCGGTGCCCGCCTCCGCCCTGGAGAAGCTGATCCTGCCGTCCCGGGTCCGCGACTACACCCCGGGGCTGCTCGACGAACTGACCACCACCGGCGAGGTGGTGTGGGCGGGCGCGGGCTCGCTGCCCGGTAAGGACGGCTGGGTCGCGCTCTACCTCGCCGACGCGGCGCCGCTGCTCCTGCCGCCACCGCACCCGCTGGAGCTGTCGGGGCTGCACGAGTCGGTGCTGGCGGCCCTGTCCGGCGGATACGGGCTGTTCTTCCGTCAGATCGCCGACCAGGTACGGGCCACCACCCACCCGGACACGACGGATCCGCAGCTCGCCGACGCGCTGTGGGACCTGGCCTGGTCGGGACGGCTGACCAACGACACGCTCGCCCCGCTGCGTTCGCTCCTCGGCTCGGGCCGCACCGCCGGATCCACCGCGCACCGGGCCCGGCGCACGGTGCCGCGCGGCCGGTACGGGACGCTGAGCGCCGCGGCCCGCCCGGTCTCCCGCAGCGGCCCGCCGACGGTGAGCGGCCGCTGGTCGCTGCTGCCGCCGCCCGAACCCGAGCCCACCCACCGCGCGCACGCCCTGGCCCGTACGCTGCTCGACCGGCACGGTGTGGTGACCCGGGGCGCGGTGGCCGCCGAGGGCGTCGAGGGCGGTTTCGCGGCGACGTACCGGATCCTGTCGGCGTTCGAGGACAGCGGGCAGGCCCGGCGCGGCTATGTGGTGGAGGGGCTGGGCGCGGCCCAGTTCGCGATGGAGGGCGCGGTGGACCGGCTGCGCGCGGCGGCGACCGCCCGCGACCGGGGCGCCGAGGAGGGCACCGGGCCGAGGGCGATGGTGCTCGCGGCGGCCGATCCGGCGAACGCGTACGGAGCGGCCCTGTCCTGGCCGGAGCCGCCCACCGGAGCCGGGCACAAGCCGGGCCGCAAGGCGGGCGCGCTGGTGGTCCTGGTCGACGGGGAGCTCGCCCTCTATGTGGAGCGCGGCGGCAAGTCGGTGCTGTCCTGGGCGGGCGGTCCCGACGCGCCGGCCCTGCGCGCGGCGGCCGAGGCGCTGGCGGCCTCGGCCAAGGCCGGCGCGCTCGGTACGGTCACGGTGCAGCGGATCAACGGGGAGGCCGCGCTCACCTCGCCGCTCGCCCGCCCGCTGGAGGCGGCCGGTTTCCACGCCACGCCCCGGGGCCTGCGGCTGCGGGCATGATGACCCCATGCCCGAAGGAGACACCGTCTGGTACGCGGCCCACCGGCTCGACGCGGCGCTCGCGGGCCGGGTCCTCACCCACGCGGACCTGCGGGTGCCGCGTTTCGCGACCGCCGATCTCACCGGCCGCCGGGTCCTCGGTGTCGTGCCGCGCGGCAAGCATCTGCTGGCCCGGATCGAGGGCGGGCTGACGCTCCACTCGCATCTGCGGATGGACGGGGCCTGGCGGGTGTACGCGGCCGGGGAACGCCCTCGGGGCGGCCCGGCCCACCAGATCCGGGCGGTGCTCGGGAACACGGAGTTCACGGCGTACGGCTATCGGCTGCCGGTCCTGGAGCTGATCCGTACGGCTGAGGAGAGCAAGGTGGTCGGGCATCTCGGGCCTGATCCGCTCGGCCCGGACTGGGATCCGGCGGAGGCCGTCCGCCGGCTGACCGCCGATCCCGCGCGCCCGCTCGGCGAGGCCCTGCTCGACCAGCGGAACCTGGCGGGCATCGGCAATGTCTACAAGTCGGAACTGGCGTTCCTGGCCGCCGTCGCGCCCTGGCTCCCGGTCGGCGAGCTCGGCCCCGGGGTGCCGGACCGGCTGGTGGCCACCGCGCACCGGCTGCTGGAGGCCAACAAGGACCGGCCGGACCGTCGGACGACCACCACCCGCCGTATGGGTGAACGGCTGTATGTGTACGGGCGTGAGGGCCGGCCCTGCCCGCGCTGCGGCGCCCCGGTGCGCAAGGCCGAGTCGGGGGACCGGGTGACGTACTGGTGCCCCGCCTGTCAGCGGGGCGCGTAGGAACCGCGTATCCGGACCGGGTCCGGGAAGCCGTGCCTCAGAAGCCGTCCCGCTCGGGCACCTCCGACGCCCCGGCCCCCTTCGAGCCATCGTCCGGAACTCCTGGAACCCCCGGGGCCCCCACGCCCTCATCCGGCACACCGGACCCACCGCCCCCGACAGCCCCACCGGACCCACCACTCCCACCGCCGGCCCCGGCCACTCCACCGCCCCGCGCCGCCCAAGCCCCCACGACCCCGCGCCGTCCCGAGGAGGCGGCCACGTGTACCGGCAGCAGGCTCAGCCCCCAGCCGCCCGCGGCCACCACCCCCTCGACCGGCCCGGTCTCCCCCGGCACCAGCAGCAGACGCAGCGCCGCCCACCACCAGAGCCCTCCGGCCACCAGTCCGGCCGCGACCAGCATGAGCGTCACCAGCGGAACCCGTCGCCGCACCATGGCCGCCTCCTCCGGTCGACGCTAGCCCCGCGGGATCACCCGGCGGGAGGGCGCACAGGAGGCAGGCCCGGCGCACGCACCGCGTATCGCCGGCCCCGCCGTTCCCGGCACCGCGCCGGACGTCACCCTGGCCACCGCCTCGCGCGCCCTCACCCTCAGGCGCTCTCCGCCTGGTACATCCAGCTGTGCTTTTCCAGGTCCGCGGTGAGCGCGATGAGGATGTCCTGGCTCACCGGGTCCGGGTCGCCGGTCACGTCGATCCGCTCCCGCATCCGCGCGACGACCGCGCCCAGCGCGTCCACCAGGAGCCGTACCGCGTCCACGTCCTTGATCCAGCCCTCGGGCACATGGCCGATCGCGCTGCTGGACGCGACGGTCGCGGCGCGCCCGTCCGGGTTCGCCCCGATCGCCGTGGCACGCTCGGCCACGATGTCCGAGTGCGTCCGGGCGGTGGCGACCACCTCGTCCAGCTGGAGGTGGACGGAGCTGAACCGGGGGCCGACCACGTTCCAGTGGACCTGCTTGGCCACCAGCGACAGATCGACCAGGTCGACGAGCGCGCCCTGCAGTGCGCCGCCGACCGTCTTGAGCTGGGCCTCGGACAAGGGGCTCTTCACGACGGACATTCGGGTTCTCCATTCGGTCGCGTGTCGCGTGGCATCGGCGCGTGGAACGGCGCGCGGCGCACGGCATACGGCGCGGGGCACATGGTTCGTCACCCCATGCCGTATGCCGCATGTCCACCCACCATGGCACGCCTCACCCGAATCCGGCATCTCAAACCAAACCAACCCAAGGGCCGTGAAGTCCCGCGCGAACAAAGGCGGCAGGCAGGGCAGCGGGCACGGAGGCGGGGGCGCGACGGCGGACACCCCACGAGCGCCAAGCGAGCGCCAAGCGCGCACCCACCGAGCACCCGGCAACCACAGAAAGAAGCCCCGACCGGCACCCTCGTGAGGGCACCGTCCGGGGCTTCGAACCGATCCTGTGGTGTCAGGTGGTGTCAGGCGGCGACGACGTCGACAGCCTTCGCGGGCGCCTTGATGGTCACCCGCTCGGTGGGCACACCGCCCACCGACGTCACCGACACCGAATTGAGCATGGGTCGCACCGGCGCCGGCACCGGTTCGCTCGCGGCGGCCGACGCGGCCAGTTCGGCCAGCGACAGCTCGTCGCTCACTTCGCGCATCAGCTCGGACATCCGTACGTCCAGCGCGTCGCAGATCGCGGAGAGCAGCTCGGAGGAAGCCTCCTTCTGCCCCCGCTCCACCTCGGAGAGATAGCCGAGTGAGACTCGGGCGGACGAGGAGACTTCGCGCAGAGTACGGCCCTGGCGCTGGCGCTGCCGACGCAGCACGTCACCCAGCAGGCGACGGAGCAGAATCATCGGTGGCTCCCTCCTCGGACCGCGTAGCCGCATCCTTCACGCCCCACCGTACCGCCTCGCGCCGCGGCCGTGCGGGGAGCGATGTCGTGTTCACTCATGGCTGCAAACATCAATCTCCCCCGTTCTGTTCCGTATCCTGTGCCCGCGCATTTCCCGGCTGTTCGCCGTCGAGCTGGGCCCGCAGCAGGGCGAGCACGCTCCGTACACTCTCTGTACGGATGTCCGCCCGGCCGCCGTTCAACCGCAGCGCGGTCACCTTTCCCGTTCCCGCGTCGTGCGCACCGGGTCCGGCGACGGCGACGTACACCGTCCCCACCGGCTGCCCGTCCTGCGGGTCGGGTCCCGCCACCCCCGTCGTCGCGATGCCCCAGTCGGCTCCGAGCAGCTCCCGTACACCGGCCGCCATCTGCGACGCGACCTCGGGATCGACCGCTCCCCGCTCCGCGAGCAGGGCCCCGTCCACCCCGAGCAGCCGCTCCTTCAAAGGAGTGGCGTAAGCGGTGACCGAGCCGAGGAAACTGCGGGACGCACCCGGCACCCCGGTCAGTTCGGCCGCCACCAGACCGCCCGTGAGGGACTCCGCGACAGCGAGCGTGTGATCACGCTCCGCGAGCAGTTCCAGCACCCGGGCGGCTTCGTTCATCGTGCGTCGGCCCTCTCCGCCGCTTCGGCCGCTTCGGCCGCGAGTCCCTGGCGGCGCAGGACGACGGCCTGTCGCACATAGTCCAGACCGGTGACGACGGTCAGCACGACGGCCACCGCCATCACCCAGAAGCGCAAGGTGGCGAGCGGACCGGTGAGCATGAGGACGTACATGCCGACCGCCGTGCCCTGTGCGAGGGTCTTCATCTTGCCGCCGCGGCTGGCCGGGATCACTCCGTGCCGGATGACCCAGAACCGCATCAGCGTGATGCCCAGCTCACGGGCGAGGATCACCGCCGTCACCCACCACGGCAGATCGCCGAGCCAGGAGAGGCTGATCAGTCCGGCCGCCATGATCGCCTTGTCGGCGATCGGGTCGGCGATCTTCCCGAAGTCCGTGACCAGGTTGTACGTCCGGGCCAGGTGTCCGTCGAAGACATCGGTGATCATGGCGACGGCGAACGCCGCCCAGGCCCAGGCGCGCCAGGCCGGGTCGTGTCCGCCGTCCTGGAACAGCAGCACCACGAAGCCGGGCACGAGGACGAGCCTGACCATGGTCAGGATGTTGGCGATGTTCCACAGGCTGGCCTGATTGACGGCCGCAGTGCCCAGCTTGCCTCGGGGCGCCGGCCTTCCGGTCCCGCCCGTCGCGGATGCCGGGACTCCGGTCATCTGCCCGCCTCCTCGATCAGACACGCGGCCACCAGGTCGACACCCTCGGTGCCGACGACCTTCGCCGTGACCATCCGGCCGGGGGCGAGGTCCAGGCCCTCGGTCGAGTCCGCCGTGAGGACCACCTGTCCGTCGGTCTCGGGCGCCTGGTGCGCGGCCCGGCCGATCCAGCCGCCCTCGCCGTCGTTCTCGTCCTCTTCGAAGGACTCGACCATCACTTCCAGGGTCTCGCCCATGCGCTCTTCCGCACGCTGGGCGGTGAGCTCCTCGGCGAGCCGGGACAGATGCGCGAGCCGCTCGTCGACCACGTCCTGGGGCAGCTTGTGCTCGTACGTGGCGGCCTCGGTGCCGTCCTCGTCGGAGTAGCCGAAGACGCCGATGGCGTCGAGCCGGGCGTGCGTGACGAAACGCTCCAGCTCGGCGAAGTCCGCCTCGGTCTCGCCGGGGAAGCCGACGATGAAGTTGGAGCGGGCGCCGGCCATCGGGGCCTTGCCCCGGATGGTCTCCAGCAGCTCCAGGAAGCGGTCGGTGTCGCCGAAGCGGCGCATCCGGCGCAGCACGTCCGGGGCGCTGTGCTGGAAGGACAGGTCGAAGTACGGGACCACCTTGTCGGTGGAGGTCAGTACGTCGATCAGGCCGGGGCGCATCTCGGCGGGCTGGAGGTAGCTGACCCGGACCCGCTCGATGCCGTCGACACCGGCCAGCTCGGGCAGCAGGCTCTCCAGGAGCCGGATGTCGCCGAGGTCCTTGCCGTAGGAGGTGTTGTTCTCGGAGACCAGCATGATCTCCTTGACGCCCTGCTCGGCGAGCCAGCGCGTCTCGTTCAGCACGTCGGAGGGGCGGCGCGAGACGAAGGAGCCGCGGAAGGACGGGATGGCGCAGAAGGAGCAGCGGCGGTCGCAGCCGGAGGCCAGCTTCACCGAGGCGACGGGGCTGGTGTCCAGGCGGCGGCGCAGCGGGGCGCGCGGACCGGAGACGGGCGCGACGCCCTCGGGGAGGTCGCTGGGCACGTTCTCGGGGGCGGTCGCCGGGGCGGCGGCCGGCTCCTCGGCCGCGGTGCCGTGGCCGGGCAGGGCCACGCTCTCGGCGGCCTTCTGGCGCTCGACGGGGGACAGCGGGAGCAGCGAGCGCCGGTCGCGCGGGGTGTGCGCCTCGACGCTGCCTCCGCTGAGGATGACCTGGAGACGGTTGGAGATGTCGGCGTAGTCGTCGAAGCCGAGCACACCGTCGGCCTCGGGGAGGGCGTCGGCAAGTTCCTTGCCGTAGCGCTCGGCCATGCAGCCGACGGCGACGACGGCCTGGGTGCGGCCGTGGTCCTTCAGATCATTGGCTTCGAGAAGGGCGTCGACGGAGTCCTTCTTGGCGGCTTCGACGAAGCCACAGGTGTTGACGACGGCGACGTCCGCTTCCTCGGCGTTCTCGACGAGCTCCCAGCCGTCCGCTGCCAAGCGGCCTGCGAGCTCCTCCGAGTCCACCTCGTTACGGGCGCAGCCGAGAGTGACAAGGGCGACGGTACGGCGTTCGGGCATGGGCTCAAGACTACTTCGTCCCGGCCGCGTCTTCGTCGCGCAGGGTTCACCCTGGCGACGAACACACGACCGGGACGCCGGACGGGGGGCCTGGTCAGCCCGCCTGAGGGTCGCCCTTGGCGTACGACAGGCGCTCGACCTGGCCGGACTCGAAGCGGTCCTCGACCTTCTTGCCGTTCACGTACAGCTCGATCGGACCGGCGTTGCCGAGGATGAGATCGACGCGCTCGTCGTCCTGGAAGGTCTTGGACTGGCCGGCCAGGAGCAGCCCGTCGAAGAGCAGCTTGCCGTCGTGGGCCTTGGCGGAGATCCAGCTCTTGTCGTCGGTCGCGGTCAGCTTGACGGTGACCTTGTCCTGGGGGACGGCGGCGATGGCGCTGTCGGAGGGGACGGGCTTGGGAGCGGCCGGCTTGGCCGGCTTCGGCTTGGCGGGTGCGGAGGCGCTGGTCGCGGGGGCGGGGCCCTCGGCGGCCGAGCCGCCGCCGGCCGGGGCGTCGGTCCCGTTGAACATCGTGAAGCCGACGAAACCGACGACGGCGACGATCGCGGCGACCATGGCGGCGGTCCAGTTGGGGCGCCTGGGCTCGGCGCGGATACGTTCCGCCTCGAACAGCGGCGCCGCCGGGGTCGGCGCGGGACGGCCGCCGTGCTCGGCGTCGTACCGCTCGATCAGCGGCGCCGGATCGAGCCCCACGGCGCGCGCGAGCGTACGGATGTGTCCGCGCGCGTAGACGTCGCCGCCGCAGCGCGAGAAGTCGTCGTCCTCGATCGCGTGCACGATCGGGACCCGCACCCGGGTGGAGGCGCTGACCTCCTCTGCGGTGAGACCGGCGGCGATACGGGCCTGCTGGAGGGCACGACCGATGGATTTCGGGTCGTCTGCCGGGAAGTACCGGTCGTCTTCGGGGGAGTTGCCGATGGACACGAGAGCGCCTTTCGAGCGTGTAACCACCTGCTGGAGGTTCAGTCTATGGCTGGTACGAAAGGGTGGGGCAACCGGGCGGGGGAGGTTTGTACGCCAGAGGAAGGGGGCAATTGCCGCCCCCTTCTCCCCTGACGTGCGGTCGGCGGAAAGGGTTGCTCCGGTTTCCTCACGGACGGGTCTCGGCCGGATCTCGCCGGGGGGCCGGCTGATCCGGCCGGGGATGCGGCCAGGGCCCCGGGAAGGGGGCCGGACGAGGGGACGGACAGGGGGCCGATCGGGGGTCGTCCGCCCGGGAGTCGTCCGCTCGGGGATCGGCCGCTCGGGGATCGGCCGCTCGGGGATCCGGGCGCCGGCCGGGTCGCGGGCTCACGGCCCGTCCTCGCCGCGGATCACCGCGAGGACCCCGTCCAGCTCGTCGGGCTTGACGAGCACGTCACGCGCCTTGGACCCCTCGCTCGGGCCCACGATGTCGCGCGACTCCATCAGGTCCATCAGCCGGCCGGCCTTCGCGAAGCCCACCCGCAACTTGCGCTGGAGCATGGAGGTCGAGCCGAACTGCGTGGAGACGACCAGCTCGGCCGCCTGGCACAGCAGGTCGAGGTCGTCGCCGATCTCCTCGTCGATCTCCTTCTTCTGCTTGCCGCCGACGGTGACGTCGTCCCGGAAGACCGGCGCCATCTGGTCCTTGCAGTGCCGCACGATGGTGGCGACCTCGGCCTCCGTGACGAAGGCGCCCTGCATCCGGACGGGCTTGTTCGCGCCCATCGGCAGGAACAGGCCGTCGCCCTTGCCGATCAGCTTCTCGGCGCCGGGCTGGTCGAGGATGACGCGGCTGTCGGCGAGCGAGGAGGTGGCGAAGGCGAGCCGGGAGGGCACGTTCGCCTTGATCAGACCGGTGACGACGTCCACCGAGGGCCGCTGGGTGGCGAGCACCAGATGGATGCCGGCCGCGCGGGCCAGCTGGGTGATGCGGACGATCGCGTCCTCGACGTCGCGCGGCGCGACCATCATCAGGTCGGCCAGCTCGTCGACGATCACCAGGAGATACGGGTAGGGCTGCAGATCGCGCTCGCTGCCCGGCGGCGGCTGCACCTTGCCCTCGCGGATCGCCTGGTTGAAGTCGTCGATGTGCCGGAAGCCGAACGCCGCGAGGTCGTCGTAGCGCAGGTCCATCTCGCGGACGACCCACTGGAGCGCCTCGGCGGCCTTCTTGGGGTTGGTGATGATCGGCGTGATGAGGTGCGGGATGCCCTCGTACGCCGTCAGCTCGACCCGCTTGGGGTCGACGAGCACCATCCGGACGTCCTCCGGGGTCGCTCTTATCATCACCGACGTGATCAGGCAGTTGATGCACGAGGACTTGCCGGATCCGGTGGCACCGGCGACCAGGATGTGCGGCATCTTCGCCAGGTTGGCCATCACATAGCCGCCCTCGACGTCCTTGCCGAGCGCCACCAGCATCGGGTGGTCGTCCTCCGCCGCCTCGGCGAGCCGCAGGACGTCGCCGAGGTTGACCATCTCGCGGTCGGTGTTCGGGATCTCGATGCCGACCGCGGACTTGCCCGGGATCGGCGAGATGATCCGCACATCGGGGCTGGCCACCGCGTACGCGATGTTCTTGGTGAGCGCGGTGATCTTCTCGACCTTGACGGCCGGGCCCAGTTCGACCTCGTAGCGGGTGACCGTCGGACCGCGGGTGAAGCCGGTGACCGCCGCGTCGACCTTGAACTCGGCGAAGACGTTGGTGAGCGACTCGACGACGACGTCGTTGGCGGCGCTGCGCGTCTTGCCGGGGCCGCCGCGCTCCAGCAGGTCCATGGAGGGCAGGGAGTACGTGATGTCGCCGGCGAGCCGGAGCTGTTCGGCCCGCACGGGCAGCTCGGTCGGCTCGGGCGCCGGCTTGGTCAGGTCGGGGACGCCGGAGCGCTCCTCGGGGGCGCGCCGCTTGCCGGCCCGCGCGCCCGGCACCGCGGCGCCGGCCGGGGCCGCCGGAGCGCTCTCCCCCACCGCCTCGGCGGCCGCCGCGGCGACGGCTGCGGCCCGGTCGGCGGTGAGGTCCCGGGTGAGATCGGCGACCAGCGGGGACGGCGGCATGCCATTGAGGACGGCCCCGTCGAGGGCCGCGGCAGCGGCGGCGGCCACGTCGACCGGGTCGAGACCGCCGGTGTCGAACGCCGAGGCGGGCGGGGTACGGCGCCGGCCGCGCCGCTCCAGGGCCTCGGCCTCGGCCTCCGCCTGGTCCGCGTCGGCGGACCGGCGACGGGACGACCGGGCCGGGCGCGGTGCGTCGTCGTCCCACTCGTCGCCGTACACCTCGTACGGATCCGCGTCGGGATCGTAGGCGGGTTCGACGACGCCGAGCCGGACGCCGAGCGCGCGCAGCCGCTGCGGGATGGCGTTGACCGGGGTGGCGGTGACCACGAGCAGCCCGAAGACGGTGAGCAGCAGGAGCAGCGGCACCGCCAGGACCTCGCCCGTCAGGAAGACGAGCGGCTTCGACGCGGCCCACCCGATCAGACCGCCCGCGTCCTGCATGGCCTTGGTGCCGTCGCCCCGACCGGGCGAGCCGCACGCGATGTGCACCTGCCCCAGGACGCCGAGGACCAGCGCGGACAGCCCGATGACGATCCGTCCGTTGGCCTCCGGCTTCTGCGGATAGAGGATCAGCCGGACGCCGATCGCGCCGAGCAGCAGCGGTACGAGCAGATCGAGCCGGCCGAAGGAGCCGGTGACCAGCATCTCCACCAAGTCCCCGACGGGGCCGCGCAGATTGGACCAGGTGCCGGCGGCGACGACGAGGGCGGCACCGATCAGCAGCAGCGCGAGTCCGTCCTTGCGGTGCGCCGGGTCGAGGCCCTTGGCGCCCCGTCCTATGCCGCGGAACATCGCTCCGACCCCGCGCCCGAGTCCGCGCACCAACCGGTAGATCCCCCCGGTGGGGGACGGCGCCGGGCGCGGTGCGGGCTTCTTCGCCACCACCTTGCGCGCGGGCGCGCGCTTGGCGGGCACGGCCTTCTTGGCCGGCGCCTTCCGCGCGGCCTGCTTCGCGGCGGGGGCGGAGGACTTGACGGGGGATTTTCCAGGGGACTTTCCGGGCGCCGCCTTCTTCGCGGCGCCGGTCGTCGTACGGCCGGCGCGCGGCTTCGCGGTGCCCGCCGTGCCCTGGGAACCCTTGCCGGACGTACGTGAGGCCATGATGCTGAGGTTACCGGTGCACATGGCCGGGAAAACACGCTCACCCGTTCGTGTCGTGCCGTGTCGGGCGCGAAACTGACGCCCGTTCACGACGGGCGCCCACGGGGTGACCTTCCGTCAATTCTGCGAGGGCAGAGCGGGGGTACCGCCGGTGCCCGGCTCCAGTGCGTCGAGGGCCCTGCGCAGTCCGGTGAGTTTGCGTTCCAGGTGCGCGGCGGTGGCGACGGCCGCCGCGTCGGCGGAGTCGTCGTCGAGCTGTTTGGACAGCGCCTCGGCCTGTTCCTCGACGGCGGCGAGGCGGGCGGACAGCTCGGCGAGCAGGCCCGCGGACTCCTTGGTCTGCCCGCCGGGGCCGCCGCCCTCCAACTGGAGCCGGAGCAGCGCGGCCTGTTCGCGGAGCTTGCAGTTCTTCATGTACAGCTCCACGAAGACCGACACCTTGGCACGCAGCACCCAGGGGTCGAACGGCTTGGAGATGTAGTCGACGGCACCCGCCGCGTACCCCCGGAAGGTGTGGTGGGGGCCGTGATTGATGGCGGTGAGGAAGATGATCGGGATGTCCCGGGTCCGCTCCCGCCGCTTGATGTGCGCGGCCGTCTCGAACCCGTCCATGCCGGGCATCTGGACGTCCAGCAGAATGACCGCGAAGTCGTCGGTCAGCAGCGCCTTGAGCGCTTCCTCCCCGGACGATGCCCGGACCAGGGTCTGATCGAGCGCGGAGAGAATGGCCTCCAGCGCCAGCAGATTCTCCGGCCGGTCATCGACCAAGAGGATCTTGGCCTTCTGCACCATGCCTCGTCCTCCTCGCCCCGGCACTGGCTCGCTCCGGCTCCGCGAGCCGAGGGAAGCACCGGGCGCCGCCCCAGAAGACGACTCCCACACGCCGTCCGTCCTTGTGCCGGTCATCGTAGCCGCACCCCACCCGTCGCCACACCCTGTCACCGCGATGTCACTGAGCACGCAGATCCGTGCCCGTCTGTCGAACGCGGTGGGATCCCGGAAGGTTCCCGGTGCCACGGGAAGTCCGTCCCGAAGTCCGCCCGGGGCGCCGCCCGGTGGCCCTCACGCCGCCACCGGGCCGGGAGCGGAGCCCGTCCCCCCGGCCCCGTACGGGGCTCCCTACGGCTCCGGCGCACCCGCCGGGTCCGGGCGCCGGGCGGGGTCCGCGTACGAGCCCGGTCCGGGTCCGCGTACAGACCCCGGCCGAATCCCGGACGGACCCCGACTTCCGTACAGATCCCGAACGGACTCCGCCTTCCGGACGTGCCCGGACGGGCTCCGGCTTCCGGCCGTGCCCCGGCGGGACTCCGACTTCCGTACGGGCCCCGGACCGCCCCCGGCTTCCGGACGGCCCCGACTTCCGTACAAACCCCGGCCCGTCCCCCGACTCAGCTCCCGTCCCCCCGCATCCACCGCTCCATGACCGTGAGCAGATGGTCCGGGTCCACCGGCTTGGTCACATAGTCCGAGGCCCCGCACTCGATCGCCTTCTCGCGGTCGCCCTCCATCGCCTTGGCGGTCAGCGCGATGATCGGCAGTCCGGCGAACTGCGGCATCCGCCGGATCGCGGTGGTCGTCGCGTACCCGTCCATCTCCGGCATCATGATGTCCATCAGCACCACGGACACGTCCTCGTGCTGTTCCAGGACCTCGACGCCCTCCCGCCCGTTCTCGGCGTACAGCACCCCGAGTCCGTTCTGCTCCAGGACACTGGTGAGCGCGAACACGTTGCGGACGTCGTCGTCGACGATCAGCACCTTCTCGCCGCAGAACGAGAACTCCGGCCGCGGCTCGCGCCCGGCCCGCTCGCCGCCCTGAGCCGCCGGCTCCTCCTTGGCGGTCTGCCCGGGCAGTTGCGCCCGCTGCGGGGCCGCCGCGCGCCGGTGCCGGAACAGCGCCCCGGCGCCCGCCCGGACCTCGCCGGGCGCGGGCGCGGGCGCGAAGTGCGCCAGCCCCTCGGCGAAGCCGGCCTCGTCCGCGTACCCGAGCGCGGCCTCCCGGCGCTCCTCCTCGTCCTGGTCCTGACCGGTGCCCGGGTGCGCCGGCTCGGTGGGGCACAGCGGCAGGTAGAGGGTGAACGTCGAGCCTCGGCCCGGCTCGCTGGCCGCGTGGATCTCGCCGCCGAGCAGCCGGGCGATCTCCCGGCTGATGGACAGGCCGAGGCCCGTACCGCCGTACTTGCGGCTGGTGGTGCCGTCGGCCTGCTTGAACGCCTCGAAGATGACGAGCATCTTGCTCTCGGCGATGCCGATGCCGGTGTCCGTCACCGAGAAGGCGATCAGGTCGGCGTCCGCGTCGCGCAGCGTCCCGGCCTCCAGCATCTGCTCGCGGATCGTCTGCGGGACGTCCGCGCCGGCCGGGCGGATGACCAGCTCGACGGCGCCGGTGCCGGTGAACTTCACCGCGTTCGACAGCAGGTTGCGCAGCACCTGGAGCAGTCGCTGCTCGTCGGTATGCAGGGTGGCGGGCAGCTCGGGCGAGACCCGCACCGAGAAGTCGAGCCCCTTCTCCGCGGTCAGCGGCCGGAAGGTGGCCTCGACGTAGTCGACGAGCTGGACGAGCGCGATCCGGGTCGGCGACACGTCCATCTTGCCCGCCTCGACCTTCGACAGGTCGAGGATGTCGTTGATCAGCTGGAGCAGATCGGAACCGGCGCCGTGGATGGTGTCGGCAAACTCGATCTGCTTGTGCGTCAGATTGCCGTCGGCGTTGTCGGCGAGCAGCTTGGCCAGGATCAGCAGCGAGTTGAGCGGGGTGCGCAGCTCGTGCGACATGTTGGCGAGGAACTCGGACTTGTAGCGCATGGAGACGGCGAGCTGTTCGGCCCGCTCCTCCAGGACCTGCCGGGCCTCCTCGATCTCGGTGTTCTTCACCTCGATGTCGCGGTTCTGCCGGGCGAGCAGGGCCGCCTTCTCCTCCAGTTCCGCGTTGGAGTTCTGGAGTTCCTTCTGTCGGTTCTCCAGCTCCCCGGAGCGCTCCTTCAGCTGCTCGGTCAGCTCCTGCGACTGCTTGAGCAGCACCTCTGTTCGGGTGTTGACGCTGATGGTGTTGACGGTGGTGGCGATCAGCTCGGCGATCTGGTTGAGGAAGTCGCGCTGGATGTGGGTGAACGGCTGGAAGGACGCCAGCTCGATCACGCCGAGCACCCGTCCCTCGAACAGCACGGGCAGCACGATCACATGGGCCGGGGCGGCCTCGCCCAGTCCGGACGAGATCTTCAGATAGCCCGGCGGGACGTTGACCTGGATGGTCCGCTTCTCCTCGGCGGCCGTGCCGATGAGCGTCTCGCCCGGCCGGAAGGACGTCGGCATGGTGCCGGCCGAGTAGCCGTAACTGCCGCGCATCCGCAGCTCGTACACGCCGTCGCCCTCCCCCACGGGTTCGACGTCGCTGTAGGCGCTGCCGAGCGGGGTGGCGACGAAGAAGGCGCCGTGCTGCGCGGAGACGACCGGGGTCAGCTCGCTCATGATGAGCGCGGCGACGTCCTCCAGGTCGCCCCGGCGGCCCTGCATGAGGCCGGAGATACGGGCCAGGTTGCCCTTCAGCCAGTCCTGCTCCTCGTTGGCGAGGGTGGTGTCGCGCAGGTTGGCGATCATGGTGTTGATGTTTTCCTGGAGGGCCTGGATCTCGCCGGCCGCGTCCACCCCGTCGATCTTGAGGTTGAGGTCGCCGCGGGTCACCGCGGTGGCGACCTTCGCGATGGCCCGTACCTGACGGGTCAGATTGCTGGCCATCTCGTTGACCGACACGGTCAGGTCCCGCCAGGTGCCGTCCACGTCCCGGACCCGGGCCTGACCGCCGAGCTGCCCGTCCGTGCCCACCTCCTGGGCCACCCGGGTGAGCTCCCCGGCGAGGTTGGAGAGCTGGTCGACCATCGTGTTGATGGTGCTCTTGAGCTCCAGGATCTCCCCGCGCGCGTCGATGTCGATCTTCTTGGTGAGATCGCCCTGGGCGATGGCGGTGGTGACGGCGGCGATCTGGCGCACCTGGCCGGTCAGATTGTCGGCCATCGAGTTCACCGAGTCGGTGAGGTCCTTCCAGGTGCCCGAGACACCGGGAACGCGTGCCTGGCCGCCCAGGATGCCCTCGGTACCCACCTCACGGGCCACCCGGGTCACCTGATCGGCGAAGGACGACAGGGTCGTCACCATCGTGTTGACGGTGTCGGCGAGTTCGGCGACCTCGCCGCGGGCCTCGACCGTCACCTTCTTCGTCAGATCTCCGTTGGCGACGGCCGAGGAGACCCGGGAGATGTTCCGCACCTGGCTGGTCAGGTTGTTGGCCATCAGGTTGACGTTGTCGCTCAGGTCCTTCCAGATGCCGGTCACCCCGCGCACCCGGGCCTGGCCGCCGAGGATGCCCTCGGTGCCCACCTCACGGGCGACTCGCGTCACCTCGTCGGCGAAGTTGGACAGCTGGTCGACCATGGTGTTGACGGTCGTCACCAGTTCGAGGATCTCGCCCTTGGCGTCGACGGTGATCTTGAGCGACAGGTCGCCGCGCGCCACGGCCGTCGTCACCTGGGCGATCTGCCGTACCTGCGAGGTCAGGTTGTTCGCCATCATGTTCACCGACTGGGTGAGGTCCTTCCAGGTGCCGGAGACCCCCTGCACCTCGGCCTGGCCGCCCAGGATGCCCTCGGTACCCACCTCACGGGCCACCCGCGTCACCTGCTCCGCGAAGCTGGAGAGCTGGTCCACCATCGTGTTGAGGGTGTTCTTCAGCTCCAGGATCTCCCCGCGCGCGTCCACGTCGATCTTCTGCGACAGGTCGCCGCGCGCCACGGCGGTCGCGACCTGCGCGATGTTGCGCACCTGGTCGGTGAGGTTGCCGGCCATGCCGTTCACCGAGTCGGTGAGGTCGCGCCACACACCGGCGACGCCCGGCACCTGCGCCTGACCGCCGAGGCGGCCTTCCGTACCCACCTCGCGGGCCACCCGGGTCACCTGGTCCGCGAACGCGGACAGCTGATCGACCATCGTGTTGATGGTGTTCTTCAGCTCCAGGATCTCCCCGCGCGCGTCCACGTCGATCTTCTGCGACAGGTCACCGCGCGCCACGGCCGTCGTCACCTGGGCGATCTGCCGTACCTGCGAGGTCAGATTGCCGGCCATGAAGTTCACCGAGTCGGTCAGCTCGCGCCACCGCCCCGAGACGCCGTCCACCCGGGCCTGACCGCCGAGGCGCCCCTCGGTGCCCACGTCCCGCGCCATCCGCGTCACCTGATCGGCGAACGACGACAGCTGCGACACCATGGTGTTGACGGTGTTCTTGAGCTCCAGCATCTCGCCGGCCACGTCGACCGTGACCTTCTGCGACAGATCGCCATTGGCGACCGCCGTCGTCACCTGCGCGATGTCGCGCACCTGGCCCGTCAGGTTGCGGAAGGCCGTGTTCACGGAGTCCGTGAGGTCCTTCCACGTCCCGGCCGCCCCCGGCACCTGCGCCTGGCCGCCGAGCAGACCCTCGACGCCGACCTCCCGCGCCACCCGGGTCACCTCGGAACCGAACGCGGACAGCTGGTCCACCATGGTGTTGACGGTGTTCTTGAGTTCCAGCATCTCGCCGGCCACGTCCACGGTGACCTTCTGCGAGAGATCACCGTTGGCCACCGCCGTCGTCACCTGCGCGATGTCCCGCACCTGCGTGGTGATGTTGCGGAAGACGGTGTTGACCGAGTCGGTGAGGTCCTTCCAGGTCCCCGCCGCGCCCGGCACCTGCGCCTGACCGCCCAGCAGACCCTGGGCACCGACCTCGCCGGACACCCGCGTCACCTCGTCCGCGAAGGTGCGCAGCGTGTCCGTCATCTGGTTGATGGTGTCCGCGAGCTGGGCGATCTCGCCGCGCGCCGACACCTGCACCTTCTGCGACAGGTCGCCGTTGGCCACCGCGGTGGTGACCTCCGCGATACCCCTCACCTGATTGGTGAGATTCCCCGCCATCGTGTTGACGGAATCGGTGAGGTCCTTCCACACACCGGCGACCCCGGCCACCTCGGCCTGGCCGCCCAGCTCGCCCTCCGTACCCACCTCACGGGCCACCCGGGTGACCTCGGAGGAGAACGACGACAGCTGGTCCACCATCCGGTTGACCGTGTTCTTCAGCTCCAGCATCTCGCCGGCCACGTTCGCCGTGACCTTCTGCGAGAGATCGCCGTTGGCCACCGCCGTCGTGACCAGGGCGATGTCCCGCACCTGCGCCGTGAGCTGGTTCGCCATGGTGTTGACGGAGTCCGTGAGGTCCTTCCAGGACCCGGACATCCCGCGTACCTGGGCCTGCCCGCCGAGGATGCCGTCGGTGCCGACCTCCAGGGCGACCCGGGTCACCTCGTCCGCGAACACCGACAACTGGTCGACCAGGTTGTTCACCGTACGGGCGACCTTCAGGAACTCGCCGCGCAGCGGCCGCGTCGTCCCGTCCGCGCCCTCCGAGCGCAGCTCCATCCGCTGCCCCAGATCACCGTCGGCCACCGCCGACAGCACCCGCCCGACCTCGGAGACGGGCCGCGCCAGCTCGTCGACCAGCGCGTTCGCCGCGTCGATCGCCGAGGCCCAGGCCCCCTCGCCGGCCCCGGTGTCCAGCCGCTCCGACAGCTTGCCCTCGCGGCCCACCACCCGGCGCACCCGCGACAGCTCCCCGGTCAGATGCGTCTGCCGGTCCGCGACCTCGTTGAACACGGCGGCGATCTCCGCCATGACCCCGTCGCCGGAGACGGTCAGCCGTTTGCGGAAGTTCCCGTCCCGCATCGACACCAGTGCGGCCAGCAGGCGCTGCAGCGCGGCCGTGTCCACCTGCACCGTGCCTCCGCCCCGGGGCCGCCCGCCGCCCTTCGCCCGCGCACCGCCACCGCGCCGCGTCGTCGTGCCAGACTCCACCGTGTCCCTCCCGAGGGGGTCGAACGGACCGTACGGTCTCTCGCTATCTGCCTGCCCAGTGTTTCACCGGGTCCGGACCAGGCGATAACAGTCCGGCGGCTTCGCACAAGGTCCCCACGTCCGGGGGACGCGAATTCGCGACCGGCATCCGCGGGGACAGCGAAGGTAAGTAACCTGGCATCCGGCTGTCCAACCCGCCCCGGTCCACCCGGCGGGAGCGGGACGGCGGAACGTGGGCACGGACAGCGGGAGGGCACACCGACCATGGCAGAGCCGGGCGTCGAGACGCGTACGAGGAGTTCAGTGATCACCGCGCGGGCGGCCGCCAGCTTCGAACCCGCCGGGCGGTCCGTCGCGACCGCCCGCGCCTTCGTCCGGGACACCCTCCAGGGCTGGGGATACGCCGAGGTCGTCGACGACGCCGTGGTCCTCACCAGCGAACTCGTCACCAACGCCGTCATCCACGCCGGCACCTCGGCCGACGTGCTGTGCCTGCGCCACGAGGACGGCGTCCGCATCGAGGTCGCCGACCGTTACCCCGAGCGCGAGATCCCGCTCCAGCTGAACCGTTCCCCCGGCAACCCCGACCGGGAGAACGGCCGGGGGCTGATGCTCTGCGCGGCCCTCGCCACCCGCTGGGGCGTCGACTACGCCCCCACCCACAAGCACGTCTGGTTCCACCTCGACCTGCCGGAACGTCCCGTCGGCACCCGCTCCGCGGGCCCCGTCCTGCCCGACCAACTGCTCCCCCGCACGGACAGCCGGGTCCGGGTCGCCGTCGTCCAGCTCGACGCCGACGGCGCGATCGCCGCCTGGAACGAGGACGCCGGGGAGATCTTCGGCTACGAGTCCGAGCAGGTCGTCGGCAAGCCGCTCGGCGATCTCGCCGCCTGGCCGCACACCCCCGGCATCGCCACCGGCCTCGCCGAGGCCCTGCGGCTGTCCCGCTGGGAGGGCAGCTACGGCATCCGCTGCGCCGACGGCCGGGTCGTCCCCGTCTACGCCTCGCACCTGCGGGTGCGCGACGCCCAGGGCGAGCCGTCCACCGTTTGCCTCCTCGTCCGTGAGTTCGAGCGCGCGGTGCTCCAGACCCCGCAGCGCACCCCCGGCGCGGAGAATGGCCCCAAGGACCGCACCGCCGCCGACCCCTTCGAGGTCTTCATCGGCTCCCCGGCCCCCGACGACCTCGACGGCCTTCTCCAGCGCACGGTCGAACGCGCCCGCGACATGCTCGACGCCGACGCCGCCTTCCTGCTCCTGGCCACCGACGACGAGACCGAGCTGGAGGTACGGGCCACCACGGGCCTGCCCTCCGCCCGCCAGCGCTTCGCGCGCGTACCGGTCGAGACGGGCGCCAGCCGCTACGGCTCCGCCCGGATGCCCGCCGTCCACGAGGACCTGGCCGCCGTCCCCGGCGCCGTACCCCTCCTCGAAGGCACCGGCATGCGCTCGGTCGTCACGGTCCCGCTGAAGGTCGAGGGCCGGCTCACCGGCTCCCTCGGCGTCGCCGCCGAGTCCGCGGACCGCTACTCCAATGAGGAGGCCCTGCGCCTCCAGTTCGCCGCCGACCGGATCGCCCTGGCCGTGGAGTCCGCCCGGCTCGGCGAGCTCGAACGGCTCCGCCGCGGCTCCCTCAGCTTCCTCGTCGAGGCGTCCGACCTGCTGGCCGGCACACTCGACCGGGACCAGACACTGGCCCTCATGGCCCAGATGACGGTCCCCACCCTGGCCACCTGGTGCGCCGTCTACACGATCGCCGAGCCGACGTCCGACCCTCATCTGTCGTACGTCCTGCACGAGGACGAGGACCAGATCGACGGGGTGAAGGCGCTGCTCCTCTCGATCGACCCGCCCGACCCGGTGACGACCCCCGGCGCCCGGGTCTGGACGGCCCCGGGCGAGGCCGCCCACCGCGCCGCGCTGAGCGCCTCGATGCGCGAGCTCGGCGGCCCCGGCAGCCCCGTCTCCTCCGGCATCGACCACGCCCTGACCACGGCGACGACCGTCGGCGGCGAGACCGTGGTCCTGCCGCTGCTGGCCCGCAACCGCGTCATCGGCATGCTGACCCTGGGCCGGCCCGCCGACGACCACTTCCGCCAGGAGAGCCTGGAGCTGGCCGAGGACCTGTCCCGCCGGGCCGCGCTCGCCCTGGACAACGCCCGCCTCTACTCGGAGCGCGTGGCCATCAGCCAGTCCCTCCAGCGCAGCCTGCTGCCGCCCAGCCCACCGGCGATCCCCGGCGTCGAGGTCGACGTCATCTACCGCGCGGCCGGCGAGGGCAACGAGGTCGGCGGCGACTTCTACGATCTCTTCCCCATCCGCGACGGCGCGTACGGCCTCGCCATCGGCGATGTCTGCGGTACGGGCCCCGAGGCGGCCGCCGTGACCGGTCTCGCCCGGCACGCCCTGCGGCTGCTGGCCCGCGAGGGCTTCGGCGGCCCCGCCGTCCTGGAGCGGCTGAACGCGGCGATCCTCGACGAGGGCGCCCGCAGCCGCTTCCTCACCCTGCTGTACGGCGAGCTGCGCCCGCACGAGGACGGCTCGGCCCTCCTCAAGCTGGTCTGCGCCGGCCATCCGCTGCCGCTCCGCCTCAGCCAGGACGGCACGGTCCGCCCGGTCGCCGACCCGCAGCCGCTGCTCGGTGTGATGGAGGACCTGGAGCTGTACGAGCAGAGCGTCACCCTCGACCCGGGCGACGTCCTGCTGTGCGTCACGGACGGCGTCACCGAACGCCGCGAGGGCACCCGCATGCTGGGCGACGACGGTCTCGCCGACGTCCTGAGGTCGTGTACGGGCCTGACGGCCGGCGCGGTCGCCGCGCGGGTGCTGCGGGCGGTCGAGCGCTTCGCCCATGCTCCGGCCTCGGACGACATGGCGATCCTGGCCCTGCGCCTCCCGGAGCGGCAGGACCCGTAGGACCGTACGGGGGTCCCGCACCGCCCCGGGTCACTCCGCGGCGGTGTGGGATTCCCCCATGAACGGCCGGATCTCCAGCCACTCGTGGATCGGCCGGCCGCCCGCGCCCGGTGCGGCCGACAGCTCGGCGGCCAGGTCGAGGGCCCGCTGGTAGGTGTCGACGTCGATCGCCATCCAGCCGGCCACGAGGTCCTTGGTCTCGGCGAACGGCCCGGAGGTGACCGGTGGGCGTCCCTCCCCGTCGTACCGGACGAACGTCCCCTCGGGGGAGAGCGCCTGGCTGTCGACGTATTCGCCCGTCCCCTTCAGCCGGTCCGCGAAGTCGTTCATGTACTGGATGTGGGCCGAGACTTCCTCGGGCGTCCACTGGTCCATCGGAACGTCGTTGACCGAGGCCGGCGCGCCCCGGTAGTGCTTCACCAACAGATACCTGGCCATCGCGCCTCTCCTTCGTGCGGTGCGGCCCATTCTGGTCGCGCTCGCTGCGGGGAGGCGGTTGGCCACGCCGTCCGGCACCTGTGAACCCCTTGAAACGCAAAAAGGCCCCCGCCATAAGGCGGGGGCCTTTTCTCTGAGCCCTTTAACGGAATCGAACCGTTGACCTTCTCCTTACCATGGAGACGCTCTACCGACTGAGCTAAAAGGGCGGGTTGTTCGGCGGCGTCCTACTCTCCCACAGGGTCCCCCCTGCAGTACCATCGGCGCTGAAAGGCTTAGCTTCCGGGTTCGGAATGTAACCGGGCGT